>CAXTDA010000438.1:0-3644 GCA_964242935.1 uncultured Burkholderiaceae bacterium
CCGTGGTCCGGCGACGAGCCGAACCAGACGCGCGCGGCCCGCGCATCGGCCGCGATCGCGGCCGTGAGGCGCGGGAGGTCGACGTACTTCTCCTCGTCGCGCAGCTTGTGGAGGAACTCGACGCGGACGCGCTTCCCGTAGAGGCTGGCCGCGAAGTCGAACAGGTGCACCTCGAGCAGCACGCGGCCCGCGTCCTCGACCGTCGGGCGGACGCCGATGCTCGCGACCCCGCGCACGGGTCCGTCCGCCGCCCCGTGCACCCGGACGACGAAGATGCCCGACAGCGCGACCGGCCGCGCGGTCGCGGCGCCGTGCGGCAGGATGTTGGCGGTGGGAAAGCCGATCGTGCGGCCGAGCTTCCGGCCGTGCAGCACGTGGCCGCTGATGAAGTACGGATGACCGAGCAGGCGTTCGGCGTGCGGCAGGTCGCCGCCCGCGAGCGCGGCACGGATCGCGGAGCTCGACACGCGTTCGTCCGGCAACGCGTCGTCGGCCGCGGGCGTGGTGACCGACGCGATCGATTCCACCGCGAAGCCGAAGCGTTCGCCGGCGTCTTCCAGCATCGCGAAGCCGCCGCGCCGCTGCGCGCCGAAGCGGAAGTCGTCACCGACCATCAGCCAGCGCGCGTGACAGCCGGCGACGACGATGTCCTCGACGAAATGCTCTGCCGACAAGGCCGCGAAGCGTCCGTTGAAGCGTTCGACGATGACCCGGTCGACGCCGCACGCGGCCAGCGCGTCGAGCTTGTCGCGCAGGTTCGCGATGCGAGCGGGCGGCGCAGGGACGTCGCCGCTACGCCCGTCGGCCAGCATCCGCGCATGGAAGTACTCGCGGGGGTGCGGCTCGAACGTCATCACGCACGCGGGGATCCCGAGGCGCTCCGCGGCGCTGCGGACGCGTTCGATCAGCGCGCGGTGGCCGCGGTGCACGCCGTCGAAGTTGCCGATCGTGAGCGCGCACGGCGTCCGGCTGGCGGGGTTGGGGAGGCCGCGGAAGACCCGCATGAAGAGATCGGTCGTGGAGGCGCGAGAGGAGGACGACCGGCGATTATAAGGCGGGCCCTCCGGCGGCTTCGCGCGCCGGCGGCCGCGGGAGGGCCCGATGCTAAACTCGCCGCGGTGAAGCAGATCGTGATCCTGATCTCCGGTCGTGGTTCGAACATGGAGGCGATCATCACGGCGTGCCGCACCGAACGCTGGTCGGCCGAGGTGGCCGGCGTCGTGGCGAGCAGGGCCGATGCGGCAGGGCTCGTCCACGCCAGGGCCGCCGGCATCGCCACGGCCGTCGTCGACCCGAAGGCGTTCGCATCGCGTGACCTGTTCGAAGCCGCGCTGTCCGCCGCCATCGACGTCCATGCGCCGGCCTGCGTCGCGCTCGCCGGCTTCATGCGCGTCCTCTCCGAAACCTTCGTCCTCCGCTATGCCGACCGCATGCTGAACATCCATCCGTCGCTGCTGCCCGCCTTTCCCGGCCTCGACACGCACGCGCGCGCGTTGGCCGCCGGGGTGCGGGCGCACGGCGCGACGGTCCATTTCGTCAGTCCGGTCGTCGACGCGGGTCCGATCGTCGCGCAGGCGGTGGTGCCGGTGCGCGCGGACGACACCGTCGACGCGCTCGCGGCGCGCGTGCTGTCGGCGGAGCATCAGCTCTTCCCGCGCGCGATCGAGTGGTTCCTGTCCGGGCGCGCCGTGCTGATCGACGGGCGCGTGACGCTCGCCGACGCGGTGGCATCGGATGCGCTGATGGTCTGCGTGTGATGCGGTCGATGCACGCTGGTCGCGAATGAGCGCGCGATGAGTGCGCCGATCCGGCCGCATGCGCGGCGGGGCGCCAAGGCGCAGCGCTCGCGCCCGTCGGCGGCGATGCGGCGCTCGCCGGACGCCGTACCCGGGAAGAAGAAGCGCCGCGACGGCCCGCCGCCCGACGCCGCCTTCCACGGCAACCTGATCGCCCATGCCGAAGCGTTGCTGACCGAGGTCCTCGGCTTCGAGATGCCGGCCGACGGCGTCGCGAGCCGCTACTTCAAGGCGAACCCGATGCTCGGCCATCGCGACCGTGGGCTGATCGCGGAAGGCGTCTTCGCGGTGCTCCGCCGGAAACTCGAGTACGCGCAGCTCGCGCAGAGCGGCAGCGGGTCGCTCGCGCGCCGCATGATCCTGCTCGGGCTCGCCGATGCGGCCGGCGTCGAGCCGATCGCGGCGACGCTGGACGCCGACGAGCGGACCTGGCTGCGTCGGGTCGGCACCATCGATCGATCGACGATGCCGCTCGCGACGCGCGCGAACCTGCCCGGCTGGCTGTTCGACGCGCTCCGCACGCGCTTCGCCGACACCGAGATCGAGCAGATCGCCGCGGTCCTCAACCGCCCGGCACCGCTCGACCTGCGGGTCAACACGATGGCGACCAGCCGTGACGATGCGCTGCAGGCGATGCGCGCCGCGGGCCTCGCGGCCGATCCGACGGCGCTCGCGCCGCACGGCATCCGGCTGCACGGCAAGCCGGCACTCGGCGCGCAGAAGATCTTCGTCGACGGCCGCATCGAGGTGCAGGACGAAGGCAGCCAGCTGCTCGCGGCGCTCGTCGCCCCGAAGCGCGGCGAGCTGGTCGTCGACTTCTGCGCCGGCGCCGGCGGCAAGACGCTCGCGCTCGGCGACCTGATGCGCTCGACCGGTCGCCTGTACGCGTTCGACGTGTCGGCGAAGCGCCTGGCGCGCCTGAAGCCGCGCCTCGCGCGAAGCGGCCTGTCGAACGTGCATCCGGTGTTGATCGAGAGCGAACGCGACCCGAAGCTGAAGCGCATGGCCGGCAAGGCCGACCGCGTGCTGATCGATGCGCCGTGCAGCGGGCTCGGGACGTTGCGCCGCAACCCCGACCTGAAGTGGCGCCAGACGCCGGACAGCGTCGCCGAGCTGACCGTCAAGCAGGCGGCTATCCTGCAGGCGGCCGCGCGCCTCGTGAAGCCGGGGGGCCGGCTGGTCTATGCGACCTGCAGCCTGCTTCGCGACGAGAACCAGGACGTCGTCGACGCGTTCGTGGCCGCGCACCCCGAGTTCGAGATCGAATCCGCGACCGAGATCCTGCGGCAGCAGGGGGTCGCGCTCGGCGAGCGCATCGACGCCGGGCCGATGCTCGAGCTCTGGCCGCATCGCACCGGGACCGACGGATTCTTCGCGGCGGTCCTGAAGAAGCGCCCGGCCGCATGAAGGACGACGACTTCGGCGCGTTCCTGCTCGACACGTGGCAGGACCTGCAACGGCCGCAGCTGCTGATCCAGCTCGCGGTCGGCGCGGGTTGCCTCGCGGTCGCCTGGGTGATCGCGTACTTCATCAAGAAGGCGCTCGAGAAGCGTGGCCGGAAGTACGTCGACCTCAACCCCGGGCGGAACGCGGCGCTGTTCCAGTCGCGTTTCGAGGGACTCGACCGCGCGCTGTCGCCGTTCTTCACGTGGATCCTGCTCACGGCCGGCGAGCGCGTGATGGCGGCGTACCGCCAGCCGCGCCACGTCGTCCACATCCTCGCGATCCTCGCGATCTCGTACGTCGGCATCAACCTCGGGCTCTACACGCTCCGACGCGTCTTCCGGCCGAGTCCCGGGATGCTGCTCGCCGAGCGCTGGTTCGGCATCCTCGCGTGGCTGCTGGTCG
>CAXTDA010000439.1:0-3640 GCA_964242935.1 uncultured Burkholderiaceae bacterium
GTCCTGACGGATTTCATCAAACTTCCATAGATGGCGCAAACTTATGCATGCGTTCTGCGGCGATTCGTTCGGGGTTTGTCGCCTTTGTGCAACATTCGCCGGAATGGCCCGACCGAGCGGCCGAGCCACCCGGGTCCGTGGTTGGCAATCCATCGCAAGACAGATCGAAAAGGAAGCGCATGACGACGGCAGGGGATCGGTTCATCGGGTCGTTCGACCGGGTCTTGCGCGCGGTCTTCGTGCCGCCCCCGGCTTCCCGGCCGATGCCGGTCTCGGCGCTGCGCCAGGAACCGCTCGACAACGCGGAGCGCCGCCACGCCGCCGGTCTGATGCGCGTCAACCACGTCGGCGAGGTGTGCGCCCAGGCGCTGTACTCGGGCCAGGCCGCGGCGACGAAGAGCGACGCGCTCCGCGCCGAGCTGCTCGAAGCGGGACGCGAGGAGAGCGATCACCTGGCGTGGACCGCGGCGCGCCTGCGCGACCTGCGATCGCGGCCGAGCCTGCTGAATCCGGCGTGGTACGCGGGCGCGTTCGCGATGGGCTGGCTGGCCGGCAAGGCGGGCGACGCGATCAGCCTCGGCTTCGTCGTCGAGACGGAGCGCCAGGTCGAAGAGCATCTCGCGAGCCACCTCGAGACGCTGCCGGCCGGCGATCACGCATCGCGCGCGATCGTCGACGCGATGCGGCTCGACGAGCAGGCGCACGGCGAGAAGGCGAGGGCGGCGGGTGCGGCGCTGCTGCCGGCCCCGGTCGGCGCGATGATGCGCGGCGCGGCGAAGGTCATGACGACGACCGCCTACTGGATCTGATGGATGGCTCGAATCCCGGGCTCAGCCTTCGCGGATCTCGAAGGAATGGGTGAGCACCGCGGTCTTCTCGAGCATCACCGACGCCGAGCAGAGCTTCTCGTGCGACAGGCGGATGGCACGGTCGACCGCGTCCTCCTTCAGCGCGCGTCCCACGACGACGAAGTGGAAGTGGATCGCGGTGAAGACCTTCGGGTCGGTCGGCGCCCGCTCGGCGCGCAGCGTCACGTCGCAACGCGTGACGGCGTGCCGCCCGCGACGCAGGATCATCACGACGTCGTACGCGGTGCAGCCGCCGGTGCCGGCGAGGACGACCTCCATCGGTCGCGGCGCGAGGTTCTGCCCGCCGAGCGCGCTGCCCGCTTCGGCCGGCGCGCCGTCCATCGCCAGAAGGTGCCCGCTTCCGGTCCGGGCGACGAACTGCATTCCGCTGCCCGCCTCGTCGAGCGCCGGGCCGTTCCAGCTTACAGTTGCTTCCATGCGTTCCCCCGATGCCGCACCCCCTGAGGATGCATTGCTTTGACGAAGCTTGCTCTGTAATAAGTCAATGAAATCATTGATTACTTTATATACCGTTGTAGGCGATCGACTTATTCATGCTGGATCGCAGCAAATTTATCTTGCATCGCATCATGGTTGGTCTAGAATGGGTTCATCGGAAGCGGCAGCAGGCTTCCAACCGTGTCTCCTCCACCCTCCTCCAAAGGTGGATTAAGCCCGGACCTCACGGTCCGGGCTTTTTTTTCGATTTGACGCGACCTGCGATTAGCTGCATAGTCGCGGGCTTTTCGCCGCATCCACGAGGTCGAGTCCGCCGTTTCGAGCGGTCAGCGGATGCGATTGCAACTGCCGATTCTTCCAGATCGGCGTCTACGGGATCATCGATGAAAACCTTTTCTGCCAAGCCCGCCGAGGTGAAGCACGACTGGTTTGTGATCGACGCAACGGACAAGGTCCTCGGGCGTGTGGCCAGTGAAGTCGCACACCGTCTGCGTGGGAAGCACAAGCCGGAGTTCACCCCGCACGTCGACACCGGCGACTTCATCGTCGTCGTCAACGCCGCCAAGCTCCGCGTCACCGGCGCGAAGGCGAGCGACAAGAAGTATTACCGCCACTCCGGATACCCGGGCGGCATCTACGAGACGAACTTCGAGAAGATGCAGTCGCGCTTCCCCGGTCGTGCGCTCGAGAAGGCCGTCAAGGGCATGCTGCCGAAGGGCCCGCTCGGCTACGCGATGATCAAGAAGATGAAGGTCTACGCCGAAGCGACGCACCCGCACGCCGCGCAGCAACCGAAGCCCCTGGAGATCAAGGCATGATTGGTAATTACAACTACGGCACCGGCCGTCGCAAGAGCTCGGTCGCCCGCGTCTTCCTGAAGACCGGCAGCGGCGCCATCGTCGTCAACGGCAAGCCGGTCGACGAATACTTCGCCCGCGAAACCGGCCGCATGATCGTGCGCCAGCCGCTCGAGCTGACCAATCACGGCGCGACGTTCGACATCATGGTCAACGTGATCGGCGGCGGCGAATCGGGGCAGGCCGGCGCGGTCCGTCACGGCATCACGCGCGCGCTGATGGACTACGACGAGACGCTGAAGCCGACGCTGTCGAAGGCCGGTCTCGTCACGCGCGACGCGCGCGAGGTCGAGCGGAAGAAGGTCGGCCTGCACAAGGCGCGACGTCGGAAGCAGTTCTCGAAGCGCTGATGGCTTGACCGCATGCCCGTCGAACGGGCATCGAAAAACAGGGTCGCATCAGCGGCCCTTTTTTTTCGCGGTCCGGACCGTCGACCCGCGACATTAGAATCTGCGTCCCACGACGCTGAAGGAATTCCATGATCAAGGCCGGAATCGTCGGCGGCACCGGGTACACCGGCGTCGAACTGCTGCGCCTGCTGTCGCAACATCCGGACGCGCGCCTGACGATGATCACGTCGCGAAAGGAAGCGGGTACGCCGGTCGCGGACATGTACCCGTCGCTTCGCGGCTACCTCGACCTGCCGTTCACCGACACGGCGACCGCCGACCTGACGCGATGCGACGTCGTCTTCTACGCGACGCCGCACGGCGTCGCGATGGCCGATGCGCCGCGCCTGATCGGGGCCGGCGTGAAGATCATCGACCTCGCCGCCGACTTCCGGCTGCAGGATCCGGCCGTCTTCGAGCGCTGGTACAAGCTGTCGCACGCCTGCCCCGACCTGTTGGCCGAGGCGGCGTACGGGCTGCCGGAACTGAACCGGGACGCGATCGGCAAGGCGCGGATCGTCGCCAACCCGGGGTGCTACCCGACGACGATGCAGCTCGGTTTCGCGCCGCTGCTGCGGGGCGGCCTGGTCGACGCGGCCCACCTGATCGCCGACTGCAAGTCGGGCGTCTCGGGCGCCGGCAGGAAAGCCGAGCTCGGCACCGCGTTCAGCGAGGCCAGCGACAACTTCAAGGCGTACGGCGTGACCGGCCACCGCCATCACCCGGAAACGGTCGAACGCCTGCAGCTGCTTTCCGAGGAGCCGGTCGGGCTGCTGTTCACGCCGCATCTGGTGCCGATGATCCGCGGGATGCATTCGACGTTGTATGCCCGGTTGAAGCCGGGCGCCCTGGAGACCGACGTCCAGGCGCTGTTCGAGGACGCCTATCGCGACGAGCCGTTCGTCGACGTGCTGCCGCCGAGTGCTCACCCGGATACCCGTTCGACGCGGGCGTCGAACATGCTTAGGATCGCGGTGCACCGGCCGGACGGACCGGCGGGCGACACCGTCGTGCTGCTGGTCGTCCAGGACAACCTCGTCAAGGGCGCGTCGGGGCAGGCGGTGCAGTGCATGAACCTGATGTTCGG
>CAXTDA010000440.1:0-3614 GCA_964242935.1 uncultured Burkholderiaceae bacterium
GGGCGGGGGGGACGGGGGCCGGGGGGGGGGGGGCGACGAAGGTCGCGGCCGCCGACGCGGTCCCGGTTCACTGAACGAAGAGCCTCCCATGAACATCTCCCGCTTCTTCATCGACCGCCCGATCTTCGCGGCCGTGCTGTCGATCATCATCTTCGTCGGCGGGCTGCTCGCGATGCTGCGCCTGCCGATCTCCGAATACCCCGACGTCGTGCCGCCGTCGGTCGTCGTGCACGCGCAGTTCCCCGGCGCGAATCCGACGGTGATCGCGGAGACCGTCGCGACGCCGCTCGAGGAACAGATCAACGGCGTCGAAAACATGTTGTACATGTCGTCGCAGGCGACCGCCGACGGCGCGCTGACGCTGACCGTGACGTTCAAGATCGGCACCGACGTCGAGCAGGCCGAGACGCAGGTGCAGAACCGCGTGCAGCGCGCGCTGCCGCGCCTGCCGGAAGAGGTGCGGCAGATCGGCGTCACGACCATCAAGAGCTCGCCGAACCTGACGATGGTGGTCCACCTGAAGTCGCCCGACGAGCGCTACGACGAGATCTATCTGCGCAACTACGCGGTGCTGAACGTCAAGGACCGCCTCGCGCGGCTCCCGGGCATGGGGCAGGTGCAGCTGTTCGGCTCGGGCGATTACGCGATGCGCATCTGGCTCGACCCGCAGAAGGTCGCCGCGCGCGGGCTGACGGCGCCCGAGGTGGTCGCGGCGATCCGCGAACAGAACGTGCAGGTCGCGGCCGGCGTCGTCGGCTCGTCGCCGACCAAGGACGCGCAGTTCCAGCTGTCGGTCAACGCGCTCGGCCGCCTGTCGACCGAGGAACAGTTCGGCGACATCATCGTCAAGGTCGGCGCGGCCGACTCGTCGGGCTCGGGCGCGATCACGCGGCTGAAGGACGTCGCGCGGATCGAGATGGGCGCGTCCGAGTACGCGTTGCGCTCGCTGCTCGACAACAAGCCGGCCGTCGCGATCCCGATCTTCGAGGCGCCCGGCGCGAACGCGCTGCAGCTCTCCGACAACGTCCGGAAGACGATGGACGAGCTGAAGAAGGACTTCCCCGAGGGTGTCGACTACAGCATCGTCTACGACCCGACGCAGTTCGTGCGCTCGTCGATCCATGCGGTCGTCGAGACGCTGCTGGAAGCCGTCGCGCTGGTGGTGCTGGTCGTGATCGTGTTCCTGCAGACCTGGCGCGCGTCGATCATCCCGCTGCTCGCCGTGCCGGTGTCGATCATCGGCACGTTCGCGGTGATGCTCGGCTTCGGCTTCTCGATCAACACGCTGAGCCTGTTCGGGCTCGTGCTCGCGATCGGCATCGTCGTCGACGACTCGATCGTGGTCGTCGAGAACGTCGAGCGCAACATCGCGACCGGCCTGTCGCCGCACGACGCGACGATCCAGGCGATGAAGGAGGTCAGCGGGCCGATCGTCGCGATCGCGCTGGTGCTGTGCGCGGTGTTCGTGCCGATCGCGTTCGTGTCGGGTCTCACCGGCGAGTTCTATCGCCAGTTCGCGCTGACGATCGCGATCTCGACGGTGATCTCGGCCGTCAATTCGCTGACGCTGTCGCCGGCCCTCGCCGCGACGCTGCTCAAGCCGCACGATGCGAAGAAGGACTGGCTCGCACGCGGCATGGATCGCGTGCTCGGCGGCTTCTTTCGCCGCTTCAACACGGTGTTCACGCGCGGCTCGCATCGCTACGAGAGGACCGTCGGCGGCGTGCTGAAGCGGAAGTCGGCGGCGATGGTCGTCTACGCGGTGCTGATCGTCGCGGCGTTCTTCGTGTTCCGCTCGGTGCCGTCGGGCTTCGTCCCGGGCCAGGACAAGCAGTACCTGGTCGGCTTCGCGCAGCTGCCCGACGCCGCGTCGCTCGACCGCACCGAGGACGTGATCCGCCGCATGAGCGACATCGGCCTCAAGACCGAAGGCGTCCAGAGCTCGGTCGCGTTCCCCGGCCTGTCGATCAACGGTTTCACGAACGCGCCGAACGCCGGCATCGTGTTCTTCACACTGAAGGACTTCGACCAGCGGAAGGGCGCCGCCCTGTCGGGCGGGGCGATCGCGCAGAAGATCAACCAGCAGCTCGGCGCGATCGGCGACGCCATCATCATGGTCTTCCCGCCGCCGCCGGTGAACGGCCTGGGCACGATCGGCGGCTTCAAGCTCTACGTCGAGGACCGCGGCAACGTCGGCTACGACGAGCTCTACAAGGCGGTCGGCGCGCTGCAGGCGAAGGCGCGGGAGACGCCGGAACTCGCCGGCGTGTTCTCGAGCTACCAGGTCAACGTGCCGCAACTGTTCGCCGACGTCGACCGCGTGAAGGCGAAGCAGCTGGGCGTGCCGCTGTCCGACATCTTCAACACGATGCAGATCAACCTCGGGTCGCTGTACGTCAACGACTTCAACAAGTTCGGCCGAACCTATCAGGTGATCGTGCAGGCCGACGCGCCGTTCCGTTCGCAGACCGAGGACCTGCAGCAGCTGAAGGTCAAGAACGTGAAGGGGGAGATGGTGCCGCTGTCGAGCCTCATGCGCCTGAAGGACAGCTACGGTCCGGACCGCGTGCAGCGCTACAACGCGTACGTGTCGGCCGACATCAACGGCGCGGCCGCGCCCGGCGTGTCGAGCGGGCAGGCGCAGGCGGCGATGGAGAAGGTGCTCAAGGAAACGCTGCCGAAGGGCGTCGGCTACGAATGGACCGAGCTGACGTTCCAGGACATCATCGCCGGCAACACGATGCTGGTCGTGTTCCCGCTCTGCGTGCTGCTGGTGTTCCTGGTGCTCGCCGCGCAGTACGAGAGCTGGACGCTGCCGCTCGCGGTGATCCTGATCGTGCCGATGTCGATCCTTTGCGCGCTGCTCGGCGTCAAGCTGACCGGCGGCGACAACAACATCTTCACGCAGATCGCGCTGTTCGTGCTGGTGGGTCTCGCGTCGAAGAACGCGATCCTGATCGTCGAGTTCGCGCGCGACCTCGAGCACGCCGGCCGTTCGACCGTCGACGCGGCGCTCGAAGCCTGTCGCCTGCGACTCAGGCCGATCCTGATGACGTCGTTCGCTTTCATCATGGGCGTGCTGCCGCTGGTGTTCTCTTCCGGCGCGGGGGCCGAGATGCGCCATGCGATGGGCGTCGCGGTGTTCGCGGGGATGCTCGGCGTGACGTTCTTCGGTCTCATCCTGACGCCGGTGTTCTACGTGTTGCTGCGCCTTCTCGCCCGGCGTTTCGGGGCCGGTATCCCGAAGGCCCACTCGGCGATCGGCGTCGAAGGAGTGCATTGATGAAGCCGATCAATGCGGTAGCCATGGCGTCGATGCTCCTGGCGCTCGCCGGTTGCGCCGCGCCGGACTTCCACCAGCCCGAGGTGGCGACGCCGTCGGCGTTCAAGGAAAGCACGGCGACCTCGTCGATCGTCGTGGACGTCGCCGCGGCCGGCGAGGGACGCTGGAAGCCGGCCGAACCGTCCGAGGCGCTGTCGCGCGGCGAATGGTGGACGGCGTTTCGCGATCCCGCGCTCGACGCGCTCGAGGCGGAAGCCGTCGCGGCGAACGGCGACGTCGCCGCGGCCGCGGCGCGCGTTCAGGGCCTGACGGTCGTCGCGGTCTCGGACGG
>CAXTDA010000441.1:0-3614 GCA_964242935.1 uncultured Burkholderiaceae bacterium
TCGAACGGTCGCCTCGCCAGCGACCAGGTCGCGACCAGCGCGAGCGCCGCGATGCCGACGATCGTCGGCGTGGAGAACGGCACCACGTAGAAGAGCGGCACCGCGACGACGCCGTGCATCGCCCACCCGGCGATCGGCGCGAGCGGCAGGGCCAGCGCCGGATGCAGCAGGCGTCGCGTGATCGGGAAGCCGAGCGCCGTCCAGAAGACGAGCGCGACGAGCGCGCACCAGACCGCGTTGAAGGTGGAAGGCAACCGGGACGGCCGTGTAGATCCCTTCCCGACCCGGACTTCAAATAATACACTCCATCCTGGCACCGACGTTGTGCTTGAAGGTGTCGATGTCCGGCGAGCCGACGCAGTCCGTTGCGCAGTTGCTCACGTGCCCCATGTCGCGCGCCCAAGTCGCGACCGCGCCCAGAAAAGCAGTGCCCGCCTGTGTGAACTGGGCGACCGTCATCCCGATGCTTCCTGTGTACGTCGGGAATGGATGACTCGCGATGTAGCGCAGATACTCGTCGCTATGGCGACTTTCGTGAAAGCGTAGCGACGTGGAGCCCGCCGCCGTATCCGCTGCCGTTGTGCCACGACCGTAGGCGGACGTCGCTGTGAGCGGGTCGCCGGTCGTCTGTGCGTAGTTCGTGACGATCTCGATCACGGGGGGCACCGGAAGCGGACCGTTGATGGTCGTGACGCGGCCATTCACGTGTGCAAATCCGGGCGTCTGCACCGAGGGAGGCACGAATTTGAAGGATGTGGCGTTCTCGGTACCACCCCGTGTGTCGGGCATCACGCGCACAGTCAGGCCGTTGATCGTCACCGTTGCGGCCCCGGTCGCGTTGAACTGCGCTGTCGCGGGCAGTTGAGTCGTGATTGCGAGGATGCGATCGAGCTCGGCCTGCGCGGCGGGGTCTACAGTGGGTTTGGCGCGCAGCCCGCGCAGCGCGAGCGGGTCCATCGACCGCAGGTGTTCGCTGACGAAGGAAGCCGTGATGTCTTCCGCCGTCAAGATGCCTTGAGCCAGGCGCCAGGCCAGCACCCGCATCACTTGGGTTCGCACAGCGGCGATTCGCGCCGGATCTGTCGCTGTTTCGGCCGCGCTCTTGCCGGCGGCCGCAAAATCCGGGCTGAGGGCGAACAGCACGCGACCGCTACGTCCGGTGGTCAGGTCGGCCTGGACCGCCCCGCCGGGCGGAAGATCCGACCTCGTTCCCGAGTACCAGGCGTTGTTCACGACCGTGAACTGGTTTTGGAGGATCAGGTTGAACGCGTGCGCTCCGACAGCCGAGTCATGAGCCGGGGCCTGATCCGTTGCCTGACCCGTGGCGTGAGCCGGGGCCTGAGCCGGAGCGTTCGAAGCCGGTTGGCGTTGAACCTTTGCACTCGCCGCCGAGTCGCGCGATCGGCCGCCAACTGCGCGCCGTTGCAACGCACGGCTTGCGACCGTCCCTTCACTGCCAATGCTCGATTCCGTTGAGTCGTGGCGCAACGGATGCGCGTCTTCGCCCGCGGACCGCATCTGCTGCACATACCGCTGCACATAGCGGTTGCCGAGATATCGTTGAAGGTGCAGCAGCGGCCAGGGGCGATGTCCGTCGCCGGCGACATTCGGCTCCAGGCGAAGTTGCGCCGCAATGGGGAGATCCGGGTGCTGAACGGGAGTTGGCATCGCCCTGGCCGCGGGGGCATTCCGGTCGGGGCAGCTGCAAGGGATTTGCTTCATCCTCGTTCACCTCCAAGTAGATCGAGAACCCTCTGCTTAGCGAACGCTCCCATCCGCTCCACCGAGACCATGAATACGACATCGATCGACCCCTGCGCAAAGCTCGTTTGCGGTCGACACTCATCGGCATGCCAGGCCACGACTCTATCGCTTCGTGAGCGCGATGCGGATCGTCTCGTCATCGGGGATGCGCCGGTCCGTGCCCTCGCTCCACGTCGGCAGCGTCTTGTAATCGTCGGGCTTCATGTCGAGCGACGCGACCTGTCGGCCGACGATCGCGACGACCTCGATCGGCACCGCGACCGGCCGTCCGAAGAAGCCGAGCCAGCGATCGACGTGTGACACGAGGCGGATCTTTCCGTCGGGCGTGCGGACCACCGCGTCGACGCGGCCGAACACGCGGTTGTCGTCGTCGATCAGCGGCAGGCCGACCAGGTTGCCGCTCCGGATCGGCTGGGGGAAGCGGCGCTTCATCCTCGCCTCGGGCGAGTCGTCATCCTTCGCCGCGGAGGACGCGTCCATCAGATGCCGCTGAACCAGTTGAAGCCTTCCTTCGAGTAATACGTCTCGGGGAAGTCGTTGGTCACCTCGATCGCGGTGACCCATTTCGCGTTCTTGAAGCCGAGCTTCGTCGCGGTCCGGAGGCGGAGCGGGAAGCCGAACGGGTCGGGCAGCGGCTCGCGGGCGTACTTCGTCGCGAGGATCGTCTGCGGATGCAGCGCGGTCGCCATGTCGAGGCTCTCGGTGTAGCCGTCGGCGCAGCGGAACGCGATGTATTTCGCGGTCGTGTCGGCGCCGACGGTCTCGAGGAACGTCCGGAAGTTCACGCCCGACCACTGCCCGATGTAGTCCCAGCCTTCGACGCAGATGTGCCGGATGATCCACTCCTGTTCGGGCAGCGCGTAGAGCTGCTCGATCGTCCACGCCTTCCGGTCGCGGATGCGGCCTGCGAGCTCGAGCCGGTAGCTCGCTGCATCGACCGGCTTCACGTCCTCGACCGAGTAATGCGCATTGAAGCGCGGCGGCTTCAGCACCAGCGACGCGTCGTAGGTCGGCGCGAGATGACCGGGCCGGAAGATCGCCTGCTGCACGCGATCGTTCCACGACGACACCGCGCGAAGCACGGTCTGCACCTGCGGTTTCTCGCTGACGTCGCAGCCCGACAGCAGCGTCAACGCGCCGAGGCTGATCGCGCCCTTGAGCACGTTGCGGCGATCGATGCGTTCGACGAGGTCGCGATGCTCGTCGAGCACGCTCTGGTCGACGCCGCCGACCGGACGGAACATCGACTTCGACGGGGGACGAAGGACGGCCATGACGATGCTCCTAGGCGCGGTCGTCGACCAGGGGGCCGCCGCCGATCATCGCGACGATCGTCTTCGGGACGAGGAGCGCGAGCGTGACGTGAACGACGACGAACGCGACGATGCCGCCCATGCAGAGGAAGTGAACGAGCCGCGCGCCCTGGAAACCGCCGAACAGCGCGACCAGGCCGTCGAACTGGATCGGCTTCCAGATCGACAGGCCCGACAGCACGATGACGATGCCGAGCGCGATGACGCCGAGGTACAGCAGCTTCTGGACCGCGTTGTACTTCGTCGTGTCGTCGTGCGACAGCTTGAAGCGAAGCGCGTCCTTCACGGTCGCGAGCAGATCGCCCGGCCGCACCGGCAGCAGCATGCGGCGGGAGCGACCGGTGACGAGTCCGTACGTCAGGTACGCGAGGCCGTTGACGACGACGATCCACATGCCGAGGAAGTGCCACTGCAGCCCATGCTGCGCCCACTTGCCGATCGTCAGCGCCTCGGGGAACTGGAGCCAGCCGAAGATCGGCTCGTCGTCGTAGATCTTCCAGCCGCTGCCGACCATCACGAAGATCGCGACCGCGTTGA
>CAXTDA010000442.1:0-3610 GCA_964242935.1 uncultured Burkholderiaceae bacterium
AAGAAGCGCTCGACGCCCATGAAGACGCCGTTCTTCAACTCCTGCTCGCGCTGCAAGAGGCCGGTGTCGGCGTCGCGACAGCGCATCACGCCGCTACGCCCCGCGGTGGTCGAGCCGTTGGCCGGGTTGACCGGCTGCCCGTCGAGGTCGCAGGTCAGGATCGCGTACGCCGGCGCGGTCGCGACCACGAGCAGCGCGAGCGATGCGAAGCGGAAGGCTCGTGCGACGGGCATCGTGGCGGGAGTCCGGCCCCGCGTCCGGGGCCATGCGGAATGAACCCGCAGTTTACGGTCGATGTGCGGCCGGCAACGCCTCGACCGGAACGGGTCATCCGACCAGCGTCGCCGCGGCCAGGACCAACGGCACGGCCATCAACGCGGCCGCGCTGAAACCGAACATCAGGTCGTCGACCTGGTCGGTGTCGGCGATGTCGCGCGCCGGGACATCGAAGTCCAGGCGGGGCAGGCGCGAAGCGATGGACGACGACAGGCGGACCGGCCGCGCGGTGCGGCTCCAGGCGGCGAGGGACGGTTCGGGGAGAGCGGGTCGTGAAGCATTCATGATCGGGGCCTTCGGTCGGGTACTCGTCAATCGGATTCAACATTGGCGGCACGGGCCGTGATGTCTCCTGCTCGTCGCCTGCCTGTATCTTCGACGATCGGGTAGCCAGGATCAAACGAGATATATTAGCCGCATCTGCCAATCCTGCTCACAGGTCCCGATGACCAGCCGACTTCCACCGATCACCGCGCTGCGTGCCTTCGAGGCCGCCGCGCGCCTCGAGAACTTCTCGCGCGCCGCCGACGAGATCCATGTCACCCACGGCGCCGTCAGCCATCAGGTCCGCGCGCTCGAGACGTTCGTCGGCGCGCCGCTGTTCACGCGCCAGGGCCGGGGCGTCGTGCCGACCGGCGACGGCCGTGCGCTCGCGGCGGCGATCCGGGCGGGGCTCGCGCAGATCGCCGAGGCGGCGCAGTCCATCCGGCGGCGCGCGTCGTCCAATCGCCTGGCGATCAGCGTGTTGCCGTCGTTCGGATCGCGCTGGCTGATGCCGCGCATCGGCGGCTTCATGGCCGAGCATCCGGACTGGTCGGTCAACATCGACAGCTCGCCGGATCTGGTCGACTTCGCCCGCGACGACGTCGACATCGCCGTGCGCTTCGGACGCGGACCGTGGCACGGACTGCACGGCGAGCGCCTGATGGAAGACACCTACGTCATGGTCGCGAGCCCGTCGCTGAACCGCGGCCGCTTGCCGAAGCGGCCCGCGGACCTCGTCGACTATCCGCTGCTGCGTGCCGATCGCGAACCGTGGGATGCCTGGTGTGCCGCGGCCGGCGTGGATCTGGAGCTGCCGGACCGCGGCGTCGGCTACGAGGACATGGGCGTGATGCTGCAGAGCGCGATCGACGGGCTGGGCGTGATGCTGACGCGTCGGGCGATCGCGGCGACGGCGATCGAGATGGGCACGCTGCGTCAGCTGTTCGACGTCGCGGCGCCGTCGGCGTCCGCGTACTGGCTGGTCTGGCCCGAGGATCGCGTGCCGTCGGACCGCCTGCTCGCCTTCCGCGACTGGATCCATGCGGAGGCCGCGCGATCGGTCGAGCGGCCTTCGACCGCCGCGCGCGAACCAGCCGACCGGAAGACCGCCGCACGGAAGCGTTCGCCGCGCTGAAACCGCATCGCGTCAGAGCTGGTAGTCGCCGCCGGCATCGTGTCCTTCGCCGCGCACCAGCCGGTCGATCATCGCCGCGTCGACGCCGGGCGCGACGAGCGCGATGAAGTGATGCACGTACGCGCGCAGCGTCGCGCCGCGCTTGATCGCGAGATGCGTGACCTGCGAGCCGAACAGGTGGCCGGCAGGGATCGCCACCAGGCCAGGATCGCGCTCGGGGTCGTACGCGATGTCGGCGACGACGCCGACGCCGAGCCCCGCCTCGACATAGGTCTTGATGACGTCGGCGTCGATCGCGGCCAGCACGATGTCGGGCGCGAGGCCGCGCAGCGCGAAGGCCTCGTCGATCTTCGTGCGTCCGGCGAACGCGGCGTCGTACGTCACGAGCGGATACGCCGCGAGGTGGTCGAGCGACAACGGCTTGCCGGCGACCTGCGCGACCAGCGGATGTCCGGCCGGGACCACGGCGACATGCGTCCACGTGAAGCACGGCAGGCTGACGAGGCCGTCGACGTCGGCGATCGCCTCGGTCGCGATCGCGACGTCGGCCTCGTCGCGAAGGACCATCTCGGCGAGCTGCTTCGGGCTGCCCTGCAGCAGCGACAGGTGGACGTGCGGATGCGCGGCTCGAAACGCCTGGACCACGCGCGGCAGCGTGTAGCGCGCCTGCGTGTGCGTGGTCGCGATCGTCAGGTCGCCGTGGTCCTGCTTCGCGAAGTCCTGGCCGGTGCGCTTCAGGTTCTCGGCCTCGAGCAGCAGGCGCTCGATGATCGGCAGCACGGCGCGGCCGGGCTCGGTCAGCGACGTCAGGCGACGGCCGTGGCGCACGAAGATCGGAAACCCGAGCTCTCCCTCGAACTCGAGGATCGCCTTCGAGACGCCGGGTTGCGACGTGTGCAGCGCTTCGGCCGCGAGCGTGAGGTTGAAGCCGCGCCGGACCGTCTCGCGCACGAAGCGGAGCTGATTGAAGTTCATCGGTCGCGCGGCGCGTCGGACCGCAGCCGCAGTCGCATCAGACGACCGCGCCGGTCTCTTCCTTCTTCACCGGCTTCACGAGGTCCTCGCGCTTGACGCCGAGCCACTTCGTGATCGGGGCCATCACCAGCACCGACGAGTAGATGCCGAACAGGATGCCGATCGTGAGCGCGAGCGCGAAGTAGTGCAACGTCGGGCCGCCGAACAGCAGCATCGACAGCACCATCGTCTCGGTGAGTCCGTGCGTGATCACGGTGCGGCTCATCGTGCTCGTGATCGCGTTGTCGATAACGTGGTCGACGCTCGCCTTCCGCATCTTCCGGAAGTTCTCGCGGATCCGGTCGGCGATGACGACCGACTCGTTGACCGAGTAGCCCAGCACCGCGAGCGCGGCCGCGAGCACCGACAGCGAGAACTCCCACTGGAACGCCGCGAAGAAGCCGAGGATGATCACGACGTCGTGGAGGTTCGCGACAATCGCCGCGACCGCGAACTTCCACTCGAAGCGCACCGCGAGGTAGATCACGATGCCGAGCACGACGAACAGCAGCGCGAGCGCGCCGTCGGTCGCGAGCTCCTGGCCGACCTGCGGCCCGACGAACTCGACGCGAGAGATCTTCGGATCGTCGCCGCCCGCCTTCAGCACGACGTCGGTCAGCTTCGCCGCGTCGAGCTTCGCGTCCGGGGTCGCGATCGACGGCGACGCCGCGACGTCCTTCAGCGACAGCCGCAGCATCACGTCGCGCGACGTGCCGAAATTCTGCACCTGCGGCTCGACGACGCCGGCGCGCTGCATCGCGCCCCGCAGCGCCTCGATGTTGGCCGCCTGCGCGTACGACGCCTCGACCACGACGCCGCCGGTGAACTCGATGCTGAAGTTGAGCCCGCGCGCGATCAGGAAGCCCACCGCGGCGATGAACGTGACGAGCGAGATCACGTTGAACACCAGCGCGTGGCGCA
>CAXTDA010000443.1:0-3603 GCA_964242935.1 uncultured Burkholderiaceae bacterium
GCGCGCGATGCCGCGGTCGCCTTGTCCTGGAACGCGCGCGCGGCGCGCTCGAGCAGCGCCGCGCTTTCCTGCGCGCGCAACTCGGGCGAGACCTCGAAGGCGGAACCGACGATCTGCAACGTCTGCGACAGCTTGCCGACCAGGCCGCCGATCGCCGCGAAATCCTTCGACTTCAGGACGAGCTCGGCCCGCACCTGCCAGCCGGTGCGGGCGGTCGACGAGCCGCGGGTGTCGTAGCGAGGAAACGTGCTGTAGCCGCCGTTCGCCGCGACCACGCCGGGGAAAGCCTTCGCGTCGGCGAAGGCGCGGGCGAGCGCCTCGTTGACGTCCCGCGTCAGCGGCGCGACGTCGGCCCCTTCGCGAACGATCGCGAGCGTGACGACGGCGAGGTCCGGCGCGACCTCCGAGGCCACCGTCGCGTCCAGCTCGAGCACGTCGGCGAGCGGGATCGGCCGTTCCTCGGCGAAGGCGCCGGGCGGCGCGCCGAGGAACGTCGCGAGGACGACGACGAGAAGGGAAACTTTCATCCGGGTCTCCGGGAATCGGGTGACAGGCAGCTCAGAGCGCCGTCGGTTCCGGTCGCGGCCGCGGCGGCAGCGGGATGAACTCGGTCTCGCCCGGCACCTGGGGAAATCGCTCGTTCGGATACGCGAGCCAGTCGGCGCGCGCGGCTTCGATCGCGCCGCGGTCGCTCGCGACGAAGTTCCACTCCAGCGCGCGCGGTGCGTCGAGCCGGGCGCCCCCGACCAGCATCACCGTCGCCGGTCCGCTCGCGGCGATCTCGCATTCGCCGGTGGCCGCGAGCACCGCCATCGTCATCGCCGGAACCGGCTCCCCGTCGACCGTCACGTCGCCGTCCACGACGTAGACCGCCCGTTCGTCGTGCCGGTCGTCGAGCGGCAGGCGGCTGCCGGCGTCCATCCGGGCGACCGCGTAGAGCGTCGGCACCAGGACCGCGACCGGGGACCGTCGTTCGTAAGCGTCGCCGGCAATGATCGTCACCTCGCAGCCCGGCAACGCCACGGTCGGCAGCGTCGCCGCCGGATGATGGGCGAACGACGGGTCGCCGTCCTCGTGGTCGCGCGGGACCGCGACCCAGCTCTGGATGCCATGAATCGGCTGCGGCGCGACGCGGATCGAATCCGGCGACCGCTCGGAATGAACGATCCCGCGGCCGCTCGTCATCCAGTTGACGTCGCCCGGCCGGATCGGCTGGACCGAGCCGACGCTGTCGCGATGCACGAGCTCGCCGTCGAAGAGGAACGTCACGGTCGCGAGCCCGATGTGCGGATGCGGACGAACCTGGACGCCGTCGCCGGCCGGCAGCACCGCCGGACCGAGGTGGTCGAAGAACACGAACGGGCCGACCGCGCGGTGCGCGAGCGACGGCAGGACGCGGCGGACCGAGAAGCCGCCGAGATCGCGCGGCTTGCCTTCGACGAGATCGAACGGCATCGAAAGAGAGGATCTTGAAGGGGACGTGATCTTCGCACGACCGCTACGGACGGAGCGGCGGCTCCTGCATCGCCGCGATCTGCTCGCGCAGCGCCAGGATCTGGTTCTGCCAGTAGTGCTCGGTGCCGAAGAAGGGGAAGGCGGCGGGGAACGCCGGGTCGTCCCAGCGCCGGGCGAGCCACGCGCTGTAGTGGATCATCCGCAGGGTCCTCAGGCCTTCGAGCCGGTGCAACTCGCGGTCGTCGAACGCGTTGAACTGCCGATAGCCGTTCAGGAGATCGGCCAGCTGGCGCGTCATCTCGTCGCGCGTTCCCGACAGCAGCATCCACAGGTCCTGCAGCGCCGGCCCGGTCCGGCTGTCGTCGAAGTCGACGAAGTGCGGCCCGCCGACCCGGTCGCCGACCCCTTCGGTCCACAGGATGTTGCCGACGTGGCAGTCGCCGTGGAGCCGGATGCGGCGCACCGGCCCGGCCTGTGCTTCGCCTTCCGCCACGGCGGCCAGCGCCTGCTCGACGACGCCGAGCCACACGTCGGCGAGCGGCGCGGGCACGATGCGATGCGCGGCGATCCAGTCGCGCGGCTCTTCGCCGAACGTCGCGATGTCGAGCGCCGGGCGTTCGGCGTACGGCGCCGCGCCGCCGAGCGCGTGGATGCGGCCGATGAAGCGGCCGAGCCACTCGCGCGTGTCGCGGCTCTCGATCTCCGGCGCGCGACCGCCGCGGCGGTCGAACAGCGCGAAGCGAAAATCCTCGTGCCGGTGGAGGCTGGTCCCGTCCGCGTCGCGCCGCGCGGGGACGACCGGCACCTCGATCGCGGCGAGCGCGTCGACGAAGCGGTGCTCCTCGACAATCTGCGCATCGCTCCAGCGTTCGGGCCGGTAAAACTTCGCGACGCACTGGCTGCCGTCGTCGAGCCCGACCAGATACACGCGGTTCTCGTAGCTGTTCAGCGTCAGCAGGCGGCCGTCGCAGCGGTCGCCGATGCTCTCGATCGCGTCGAGCACGCGTTCCGGCGTCAGCGTCGCATACGGATGCCGTACCGACGGATGCGGTAGAGACGGATGCGGCGAACCCGCGGCGAGCGGGGTATCCTGCGCGCCCCCGCCGTCGGCCTGGAGCGCCCGCGCCATCGCGAGTGCGTCGGCGATGGCGTCGTCTTCCTCTTCGGTACGTTGTTCCGGCGTCATGCCCGCAGTGTAGTGGGCATGACCTCCCTCTCGACTCGACTGACCCGATGAACTCCGGTGTCGCCTTCGCCCTCGCCGCGTACATCCTGTGGGGCGCGTTTCCGCTGTACTTCCGCCTGCTGAAGGACGTCCCGGCGCTGGAAGTGCTGATGCACCGCGTCGTCTGGTCCGTCGTGGTCGTCGCGATCGTGCTCGCGGCGCTGCGCCGCTGGCGGTGGATGGCCGAGGCGGCTGCGTCGCCCCGCGTCCTCGGCCGCTACGCCGTCGCGTCGCTGCTGATCGGCATCAACTGGTACGTCTACATCTGGTCGGTGCAGAACGGACACGTCGTCGACGCGAGCCTCGGCTACTTCATCACGCCGCTCTTCAGCGTGCTGCTCGGCCGCGTCGTCCTCGGCGAGCGCCCGCGCCCGCTGCAATGGAGCGCGATCGCGGTCGCCGCGCTCGGCGTGGTGTGGCTCGGGACCCAGGCCGGACACGTGCCGTGGATCGGCATCGCGCTCGCGGCGAGCTTCAGCGGCTACGGGCTCGCGAAGAAGACCGGCACGCTCGGCGCGGTGGAGGGACTCGCGATCGAGACCGTGCTGATGCTCCCGTTCGCGTGCGCGGGACTCGCGTGGATGGCCTCGCAGGGGCAGAACGCGATGGCGGCGAGCGACGGCGTCCATCGCCTGTTGCTGGTCGCGTCGGGCCCGCTGACCGTCGTCGCGCTGCTGTGCTTCGCTGCCGGCGCGCGTCGCATTCCGCTCGCGACGCTCGGACTGCTGCAGTACGTCTCGCCGACGCTGCAGCTGCTGGTCGGCGTCGTGGCCCTCGGCGAGCCGTTCGGTCGTCAGTCGCTGATCGGCTACGGGATGATCTGGGCCGCGCTGGTCGTCTATGCGCTCGAGGGTCTGTCGTACGCGCGGCGCAACAGTCGGCGGCCGGTGGGGTCGATACCGACGTCCTGAAACGAAAAGTCC
>CAXTDA010000444.1:0-3598 GCA_964242935.1 uncultured Burkholderiaceae bacterium
CACCGCCGCGCCGGCCCCGTCCACCGCACCCACCCGCCGGTCCGGTCGCGCCGACGCGCGCCCGAGCGCGAACGGCGCGACGCAGCCCATCGAGCCGACCATGTAGAGCTGGTTCGGCCGATCGTCGATCGCGTACAGCTCGCGGCCGCAGAACCCGGTCGTCGCGACGACGACCGTCGTGTCGACCGGCGTCTGCGCGATCACGCGGGTCAGCGCGTCGCGGCGCGACGGCATCGGACCGTCGTCGACGCGGACCGGCGCCGTCGACCGCTTCGCCATCGGCGGCGTCGACGCCAGGCTGCGCGGCGCGACGCTGCCCTTCTGCATCAGCAGCGCGTACGGACGCCCGGTGGCGTCCATGTGCGCCGTCGCGCGGTCGAGCGCCGGACCGATCGCGTCGGCGTCGGTCGGGAACAGCGCCCACGGAACCTCCATCGTGTCGAGCAGCCCCGGCGTGATCGGCCCCATCAGCGCATGCTGCGGCTCGTCCGGCACGCCCGGCTGGCCGCGCCAGGTGACGATCACGAGTTGGGGCAGCCGGAACGTCCACGTCAGCGACGTCAGCGGACTGACCGCGTTGCCGAGGCCGGAGTTCTGCATCATCGCGACGCCGCGGCGACCGCCGAGCGCCGCGCCGGCGATCAGCGCGACGGCATCACCCTCGTTCGCGGACGACACGTAGTGCAGCGCCGGGTCCTGCAGAACGTGATTGATGAACGGCGTGAGGTACGAGCACGGCACCCCGGCGTACCGGTCGAAGCCGCGATCGCGCGCCGCGTCGACGAACTGCGCCGCGTCGATCACGCAGCCGGGCCGATGCGCGCCAGCGGGCTCTGCGCATGCGCGAAGTCGGCCGCCCGACGGAAGTCCTCGAGGTCGTTCACGCCACGCCAGTGCCCGTGGACGTATTGCACGTCGATCGCATGGCCTGCGTCGACGAGCGCGTTCAGCAGCGCCGGCATGCCGAGCGCATCGAAGTCGGCCCGCGCCTGCAGCGTCGCGAGCGTCGTCTTCAGCGCGTCGCAGGCGCTCGCGCGGACCTGCAGCAGGCCGATCCAGCGGCCTTGCGGGACGGCGCGATCGCTCGAGATCCGTTGCAGCGTCACGCGACGGCCGAACAGCTCGCGGTCGTCGGGCGCGGAGCAGTACGCGAAGTCGCGCACGCTCTCGTTGTTCGCCTCGGTCATCGACGAGTCGACCACGACCGTGAACGCCGCGTCGGAGTCGACCAGGTCGCGGAGGATGTAGCTGCGAAACAGCAGGTCGCCGTACGCGATCACCGTATCGCTTCGCAGCGCATCGATGGCGCACGCCAGCGACGCGAGCTCGCCGGTCTCGGCGTGATGCGCGTTGACGACCACTTCGATGCCCGCCGCATCGATCGCGTCGGCGCGATAACCGCCGACGACCGTGATCGCGTTGATCCCCTGCTTCTTGAACGCGTCGACCAGCCAGCGCAGCAGCGGCTTGCCGGCGATCGGCAGCATCACCTTCGGCCGGTCCGTCGTCACCGCCTCGAGGCCCGCGCCGCGGCTCGCCGCGAGCACGATCGCCGCGCCGGCGCCCCGCGACGCCGACAGGTAGAGCTCCTCGGCCTTCGCGTATTCGTCGGCGTCCTGCAACCGGAAGATCTCGTCGACCGACGCGATGCGGTCCTCGACGTTGACGAGCGTCTGCTGCGCATGGATCTCGTGTGCGACCGCCTGCATCGACGACGTGGCCGCGCGGATCAGGTGATTGGCCCAGATCACGGTGCTGATGCCGGCCTTCCGGAAGACGTCGGTCGGCGTGCTGTAGTACTTGGTCGGCACGATCACGAGCGGCCCGCGGCCCGCCCATTCGCGCGCGAACGCGAGGATCTCGTCGGGCTTCTTCAGCTTGCTGTGGATCAGGATCGCGTCGGCGCCGGCCTGTCGGTACGCTTCCGCGCGCTTCAGCGCCTCGTCCATCCCCCATCCGGCGATCAGCGCCTCGACGCGCGCGACGATCGAGAAGTGCTCGTCGGTCTGCGCGCTCTTGCCGGCCTTGATCTTGCCGCAGAACTCGTCGATCTCCGCGAGCGGCTGCCGCTCGCCGCCGATGAAGCTGTTCGTCTTCGGGAACTGCTTGTCCTCGATGCAGACGCCGGCGACGCCGCGCTGCTCGAGCTTCCGGACCAGGCGGCGCACGTTGTTGAAGTTGCCGTAGCCGGTGTCGCCGTCGAGCAGGATCGGGAGGTCGCTGGCATCGGCCATGAACTCCAGCGTGTCGACGACCTGGGTCCAGCTCGCCTCGTTGTTGTCCCGGACGCCGAACTGCGCCGAGATCGCGAGGCCGGATGCCCAGATGCCCGCGAAGCCGGCCTCGCGGACGATCCGCGCCGAGAGCCCGTTGTGGGCCTCCATCAGGAATTCGAGCTCGTCGCCGACCAGCATGCGGCGCAAGCGCGCGCTGCGGGAGAGCGGCACGAAGGCCGGGTCGCGTGCGTTCATCAAGTGACTCCTGCGGTCTTGCGGATCAGCGGAAGGACGTCGTCGTTCGCACGCGCGATGTCGTCGGGAAAGTCGATCTCGATCCACGGCAGCCCGGTGACGTCGACGACATCGAACGGCGTGTCGCCGGCGAGCAGCAGGTCGCGGATCGCCTCTTCGTGCGGTTCCGCCGACCGGCCGTCGGCGACGTAGCCGGCGACGATCGACGCGAAGCGCCGTGCGGTGGCCTCGCGAAAGCGGAAGAAGCCGACCGACTCGCCGATCGTGTCGAACGCGAGACCGGCCGCGACGCGTTTGCGGAACTCGACCGGGATGCCGTCGCGCAGGCACACCTTGACCGGCTCGTCGCCGGTTTCGAACGCGCGATCGATCAGCAGCCGGTCGACCGGCGGTCCGGCCGCGAGCGCGTCGACGATGCGCTCGTCGTACAGCACGTCGGCGTCCATCAGCAGCACGTCGCCGCCGCGCGTCAGCGCCGGCGCGGTCGTGTGCACCGTCAGCACGCTGCCGAGCTCGAACGCCGGATTGATCACCGTCTCGACACCGGATCGCCCGAGCCGTCGAAGCTCCGCTTCGACCTGCTCGAACGCGTGGCCGACCGCGACGACGATCTCGTCGACGCCGGCGGTCTCGAGCGCGTGCACGTGCCGCTCGAGCAGCGTCGTGTCGTCGAAGCGGAGCAGGCACTTCGGCAGCGGCGCGGCCTGACGGAGCCGCAGGCCGCGGCCGGCGGCGAGAAGGATGGCGCGCATCGGTTCAGTGGGAAGGTCGTTCGACGACCGGCAACGGCATTGCGGCGCGGCGCTGCCAGAGCCGCTCGTTCAGGTGCAGGTAGACGATGCCGGGCACCCCGAGCGCGAGCTCGCGGGCGCGTTTCGCGAGCGACAGCGCGAGCGCGGTCTCGGGCGGCAGGCCGACCAGCGGCGCGAGCAGCAGGTAGCCGCCTTCCTGCACGCCGAGCGACCCGGGGATCGCGAACGCGGCGCCGCGGATCGCCTGGCCGACGCTTTCGAGCAGCAGCGCGTCGATCCAGCCGACCGGATGGCCGAGGAACTGCAGCGCGAGCCACACCTCGCCGGTCCCGACCAGCCACGCGACGAGGCTGAGCGCGAACGTCGCGACGACCT
>CAXTDA010000445.1:0-3590 GCA_964242935.1 uncultured Burkholderiaceae bacterium
CGACGCAACCGCTCTTGATGCGGTCCGGCGTACCGGCTTTCGTGCTAAATTCCATACGCTTTTCCTCGGGTCTTTGGGTTCTGCAGAACCCGCGATTATCTGGTCCGCGGCCCCGTTCGTCAAAGCGGGTCATCCTCGAGGACACCGGTCACGGCGCGAGTCGCATTCGCGCCGGCTGCACGCGCCGCGCGGTCCCGATCCCGCCCCTTCCGCTTCGCCCGCCGATGATCTTCGAACGCGCGCTGGTTCGCGAACTCGTCAACACGGCGAGCGCCATCTTCATCGCGTTGCTGACGATCGTCGTGACGATCGCGCTGGTTCGCGTGCTGGGGCAGGCGGCCGCGGGACAGGTCGACAACGGCGCGGTGCTCGCGCTGATCATGTTCGCCGCATTGAACAACCTGCCGGTCCTGCTGCAACTGACGGTGTTCGTCACCATTCTCCTCACGATGACACGGAGCTATCGCGATTCCGAGATGGTGGTGTGGCAGTCCACGGGGCTCGGACTGCATCGCTGGTTGCGGCCGGTGCTGATGTTCGTGGTGCCGGTCGCGTTGGTCGTCGGCGTAACGAGCCTCTTCGTCGCGCCGTGGGCGAACCAGCAGGCGAGCGAGTTCAAGGCGCGCTTCGAGCAGAGGAACGAGGTCGCGCGGGTCGCGCCGGGCCAGTTCCGCGAGTCGGCCGATGGCTCGAAGGTGTTCTTCGTCGAGGGCTTCGACCCGTCGACGTCGTCCGTCCAGAACGTCCTCGTCAACACGATCCACGACGGCAAGGTCAGCGTGATCGTGTCGAAGACCGGCCATGTCGAACGGCAGCCGAACGGCGACGAGTTCCTGATCATGAACAACGGCCGGCGCTACGAGGGGACGCCCGGCAAGCCGGATTACCGGATCATGGAATTCGAGCGCTACGGCGTGCGGCTCGAGAGCCGCTCGCCGGATTTTTCCAGCGACGACTCCGCGAAGATCCGGCCCACCGCCGACCTGATCGCCGATCCGCTGCCGCGTGCGAAGGGCGAGCTGGTCTGGCGGATCGGGCTGATGCTGTCGGTGATCACGCTCGCCGTGCTCGCGATTCCGTTGTCGTTCGTCAATGCGCGCGCCGGCCGCTCGGCGAACCTGATCGTCGCGTTGCTCGTGTACTTCGCCTACAACAACCTGATGAACGTCGTCCAGAGCTGGACCAGTCGCGGACGCGTCGGTTTCGGCGTGTCCTGGTGGCTCGTGCATGCGATCGTCATCGTCTTCGCGTTCGCGATGCTGGCCTGGCGGAATCGCGTGCCGCAGTCGCTGCGGTCGCGCGTCCGGTCGGCGCGGGCCGCCCGCTCCGCACGGCTCGCGGTCGCGGCGGGCTGAGCGATGAACTTTCGCATCGGCATCGTCCAGCGCTACCTCGCGCGCGAGATCCTGCTCGCGGTCGCGCTGGTCCTGGTCGCGTTGCTGGTGCTGTACACGTCGTTCGACTTCATCAACGAGGTCAACGACGTCGGCAAGAATGGTTACCGACTCGAGCAGGCGGCGCTGTTCGTGCTGCTGCAGGTACCGGCGCGCGCCTACGAGCTGCTGCCGATCGCCGCATTGATCGGCACGATCTATGCGCTCGCGCAACTCGCCTCGCATTCGGAGTTCACGATCCTGCGCGTCGCCGGGCTCTCGACCGGCGGTGCCGTGCGGCTCGTGCTCGCCCCGGGCCTGTTGCTCGTCGCGCTGACCTACCTGGTCGGCGAGGTCGTCACGCCGCGGGTCGAGACGCTGACGCAGACGCTGAGCCTCAAGTCCGGTGGAGGATCGGTCGCGCGCGGCTTCCGGAGCGGCCTCTGGGTCAAGGACAACACGCGGACGGCCGCCGGCGAGTTGCTCGTCCGCTTCGTCAACATCGGGACGGTCGGCGCCGACAGCAGCCTGCAGAACATCAAGGTCTACGAGTTCGACCCGTCGCTGCGGCTGCAGAACATCGCGTTCGCCGATCGCGGCACGTTCGTGGCACCCCGGAGCTGGCGGCTTTCGAACGTCACCGAGACGCGCTTCATCGACGTCGGCGGCACCAAGGCGCCCGACCAGGTCGACGTGACGCGCACCCCCGAACGGCTCTGGGATTCGGAGATCAATCCGCAATTGCTCGCGGTGCTGACCGTGACGCCGGAGCGCATGGCCGCACGGAATCTCGACACCTATATCCGGCACCTCGAGGAGAACAAGCAGACCGCCGATCGTTACCAGATCGCGTTCTGGAAGAAGATCATCTATCCGTTCGCGGTGCTGGTGATGATGGCGCTCGCGTTGCCGTTCGCCTACCTGCAGGTCCGCGCGGGCGGAATCAGCTTCAAGATCTTCGCCGGCATCATGCTCGGCATCGGCTTCTACCTCCTGAACAACCTGTTCTCGCACGTCGGCCTGCTGAACACGTGGCCGCCCATCCTCTCGGCCGCGATGCCGAGCCTCGTCGTGCTCGCGGCCGCGCTGGTCGCGTTGCGCTGGGTCGAACGACGATGAGCGCGATCCGCGAAGGCATGATCCTGTTCGGCCACGGAGCCCGCGATCCGCGCTGGGCCGAGCCGTTCGAGCGGCTGCGGACGCAGGTCGCGTCGCGCCGATCAGACGCCCCGACGATGCTCGCGTATCTCGAACTGATGCAGCCCGACCTCGACGCGGCGGTCGACCACCTGGTCGCCGACGGCTGCGGGCGCGTCACCATCGTGCCGATCTTCTTCGGCGTCGGCTCGCACCTCAGACGCGACCTGCCGGCGCTGGTCGACGCGCTCCGCGCCCGGCATCCGGCGATCCCCATCGCCGTCGCCGACGCGGCCGGCGAGGACGAGGGTGTCCTCGCCGCCGTCGCCGACTACTGCGTGCGGTCGGGCACGACCGGCTGATCGGCCGCGACGCCGGCCGGCTGCGATCGCAGGCTGAGCGCGATCGTCGTCCCGAGGATCGCGACGATCACCGCCAGCGACACCAGCGGCGGGATATGGAACAGGTCGACGATCAGCATCTTGATGCCGACGAACGAGAGGATCGCGGCGAGCCCGTACGGCAGCAGGTGGAAGCGGTCGGCCATGTCGGCGAGCAGGAAGAACATCGCGCGCAGACCCAGCACTGCGAAGACGTTCGACGTCATCACGATGAACGGGTCGGTGGTGATCGCGAAGATCGCGGGAATCGAGTCGACCGCGAAGATCACGTCGATCACGCCGATCGCCGCGACGACCAGCAGCAACGGCGTCGCCGTCCGGACGCCATCGTGGATCGTGAAGAAGCGCTCGCCGTCGTAGCTCGGGGACACGCGGATCACGCGACGCAGCAGCTTCAGTGCGGGGTTGTCGTCGAGCGACGCCGCTTCGCCGACCGACCGCCACATCTTGATGCCGGTCACGACCAGGAACGCGCCGAACACGTAGAGGATCCAGTCGAAGCGCTCGATCAGCGCCGAGCCCGCGAGGATCATCACGGCGCGCAGCACGATGGCCGCGATGATGCCGATCATCAGCGCGCGCTTCCGGTGTTCCTCGGGAACCGCGAAGCTCGCGAAGATCGTCAGGAACACGAAGACGTTGTCCATCGCGAGCGACTTCTCGATGACGTAGCCGGTCA
>CAXTDA010000446.1:0-3543 GCA_964242935.1 uncultured Burkholderiaceae bacterium
CCCGGTGTCGTTGCGCGGTCTCGCCCGTCACCCCACGCCGCTGGGTTCCCGCCTTCGCGGGAACGACGGAAGCGAAGGTCGCGCCTGCCCTCGTTGCCCTAGACATCCGGCCGCTCCTCGAAAAGCGGAAGCTCCCGTGGACCGCCGACGCGTGACGGCCCTCGCCGCTACGGGAGGGGTTCGGCCGACGCGGACGAGGTTCACGCGGCGGCACCGCACGTCGCGCATTTTCGCGGTCCTGTCCGCTGCCGTGGGCCTCGCTGGTTGTGCAGCACCCGACGGACAGGACTCGCGCAGCGCGGGACCGCTCGCCGCCGATCTGCATGAGGAAATTGTCCACGTCGACGTGACGCTGACCGACCGCGTCGCACGGACGCAGACGCACGCCATGCCGGTGACGATCTTCCGGCCCGACGGCCCCGGCCCGTATCCGTTCGTCGTGTTCAATCACGGTCGCGCCGTCGCCGACAAGCGCGAGGCGCAGGGCCGTGCGCGACCGCTCGCGTTCGCGCGATGGCTCGTCGCCGCGGGATACGTCGTGTTGGTGCCGACGCGGATCGGCTACTGGGAGACGCGCGGGGACTTCGATCCGGAGGCGTCCGGTCGATGCGTGGACGCACGCTTCGACACGATGGCGAAGGCGACGTCCGACGAGGCGCTCGCGACGGTCGCGTATGCACGCACGCTACCGTACGTCGATGCGAACCGCTGGCTCGTGACCGGTGTGTCGGTCGGCGGCATCGCGACGCTGGCCACGGCCGGGCGGGCGCCCGAAGGACTCGTCGGCGCGATCAACTTCTCGGGCGGCGCCGGTGGCGACCCAGCCCGCCGCCCGGAGGACCCCTGCGCCCCGGACCGGATGCGCGATCTCGTCGCCGGCTTCGGTGCGACGAGCCCGGTGCCGGTGCTGTGGCTCTACTGGACGAACGACCGGTTCTGGGGCCCGTCGCTGCCGCAACGTTGGTTCGACGCGTGGTCGCGCGGTGGAGGCCAGGGCGAATTCGCCTCGTTCGCGCCGGTGGGTCGCGACGGCCACGGCGGCTTCGCCCTCGACATGACGCACTGGCGTCCGGTCGTCGACCGCTTCCTCGCGACGGTGGACAAGCGTGCCGCCCACTTGAAATGACGCGAGGCGGAGCCCGAATGTTCACCAAGATCCTCATCGCCAACCGTGGCGAGATCGCCTGTCGCGTCATCCGGACCGCGCGCCGCATGGGCATCGCGACGGTCGCGGTCTACTCCGAGGCCGACGCGAACGCGCGCCATGTGCGGATGGCCGACGAGGCGGTGCTGATCGGTCCGGCGGCCGCGCGCGACTCGTATCTGAAGGCCGACCGCATCCTCGACGCCGCGAAGCGGACCGGCGCCGAGGCCGTGCATCCGGGCTATGGCTTCCTGTCCGAGAACGAAGGCTTCGCCGAGGCGTGCGCGGCCGCGGGCATCGTCTTCGTCGGGCCGCCGGTCGCGGCGATCCGCGCGATGGGGTCGAAGTCGGCCGCGAAGGCGTTGATGGCGAAGGCCGGCGTGCCGCTCACGCCCGGCTACCACGGCGACGACCAGGACCCGGCGCACTTGCAGCGCGAGGCCGATGCGATCGGCTATCCGGTGTTGATCAAGGCGAGCGCGGGCGGCGGCGGCAAGGGGATGCGTCGCGTCGATCGCGCCGACGAGTTCGCGGCCGCGCTCGTCTCGTGCCAGCGCGAGGCGAGGAACGCGTTCGGCGACGACCGCGTGCTGGTCGAGAAGTACGTGCTGAAGCCGCGGCACATCGAGATCCAGGTGTTCGGCGACACGCACGGTCGCGTCGTGCACCTGTTCGAGCGCGACTGCTCCGTGCAGCGGCGGCATCAGAAGGTGCTCGAAGAGGCGCCGGCGCCGGGCATGACCTCCGCGCGGCGCGCGGCGATGGGCCAGGCCGCGGTCGAGGCCGCGAAGGCGGTCGATTACGTCGGCGCCGGGACCGTCGAATTCATCGCGAACCAGGACGGCAGCTTCTACTTCATGGAGATGAACACGCGCCTCCAGGTCGAGCATCCGGTCACCGAGATGATCACCGGGCTCGACCTCGTCGAGTGGCAGCTGCGCGTGGCCGCGGGCGAGCCGCTGCCGATGACGCAGGACGAGCTCGCGATCGATGGACACGCGCTCGAGGCGCGCATCTATGCGGAGGACCCCGACAAGGGCTTCCTGCCGTCGACCGGGCGCCTGACGCATCTGGTCCCGCCGCGCGATTCCGATCACGTCCGCGTCGACACCGGCGTCGAGCAGGGCGACGAGATCACGCCGTTCTACGACCCGATGATCGCGAAGCTGATCGTGCACGGCGCCGATCGCCCGCAGGCCCTCGCACGGATGCGCCGCGCGCTCGCGGCCTACCGCATCGTCGGCGTCGGCAACAACGTCGAGTTCCTCGGCCGACTGGTCGCGACCCCGTCGTTCGCGAATGCCGACCTCGACACCGGACTGATCGAACGCGAGTCCGCGCTGCTCTTTCCGCAGCACCACGACGTCCCGACCGACGTCTGGCTCGCGGTCACGCTGGGCGAGCTGCTGCGCGAGCGGCGGACCGCGCATGAACACGGCGAGTCGGCCGTCGATCGCGATTCGCCGTGGCGTCTGCTCGACGGCTGGCGCCTGAACGGCCGCGCCCGGCGAACGATCGCGCTCGCGATCGGCGATGCGTCGAAGGAGGTCGTCGTGGACTACGCGGGCAGCGACTACCGGCTGACGATCGACGACACGACCGTCGCGGCGCACGGCACGCTCGACGACGGCGGCGGCCTGCACGCGCACCTCGACGACCGGCGATCGACTGCGACGATCGTCGTGTCAGGCCTGCGTCGCCACGTCTTCGTCGATGGACGGGTCTTCACGGTGCGCGTCGTCGACCTGCTCGATGCGGGCGGTGCCGGCCACGAGGTCGAGGGTGGGCTGAAGGCGCCGATGCCCGGCAAGGTGGTCGCGCTGATCGCCGCGGCCGGCGCGGTCGTCGAGAAGGGCGCGCCGCTGCTGGTGCTCGAGGCGATGAAGATGGAACATACGATCACCGCGCCGACCCGGGGAACGGTCCGTACGTTCCGATTCGCGGCCGGCGACCAGGTCGCCGAAGGCGCCGACCTCGTGGACTTCGACCCGGCGACTTGAGGAGGAGGAGACGAGGATGAATGCGCGATGGATGCGATGAGGGCGCGGATCGTCGAGGTCGGACCGCGCGACGGATTGCAGAACGAGAAGCAGACCGTCACCACCGACACGAAGCTCGAACTGATTGAGCGGCTCGCCGATGCCGGCGTGCGCGACATCGAGTCCGCGTCGTTCGTGTCGCCGAAGTGGGTGCCGCAGATGGCGGACCATGCCGAGATCATGCGGCGGTTGGTGCGCCGGCCCGGCGTGAACTACCCGGTGCTGACGCCGAACCTGAAGGGCTTCGAAGCCGCGGTCGCGGCCGGGGCGACCGAAGTCGCGGTCTTCGCGGCGGCGTCCGAGAGCTTCTCGCAGAAGAACATCAACTGCTCGATCGCCGAATCGATCGCGCGCTTCGAC
>CAXTDA010000447.1:0-3517 GCA_964242935.1 uncultured Burkholderiaceae bacterium
CTGCGGCGGCGTGGGCCGGGTCTTCGGGACGGGGCGGGGTGGCGTCGGTGTCGGCGTCGGTTGCTGGATCGCCGGCTCCTGCTTCGGTTGCGGCGTCGGCTGCGGCGCCTTCGGTCGGGGGCGCGCCTCGGCGACCGTGACCGACAACGGCCCGATCTCGTCGGCCGGCGCCTTCAGTTCCTTCTGGGTCGCGTCGATCAGCGGCAGGAACAGCAGCGCGAAGTGGACGAACAGCGACAGCACGACCGCGACCCAGATGACGCGGATCGTGATGCGGTCGTACCGCTTCGGACCGTCGCCGTCGAGCGCGGCGGCGACCGGCTCGACCCGCACGACCGCCGCGTCCTCCGGTGCGGGGGACGGGTTGGGCTTCGGAGAGGGAAAGGCGAGGACCTTCAAGCGATGGACTTCCGGGAGACGGTCTGTGCGGGCGTCGGGTGCCGCGTCGCGCAGCCAATTATCGGGCCTCCGGGTTGACGATGGTCGTCACGACCGTGACCGGGCCCGGCGCGTGCCCGCGTCGTGCCGGAAAGGTGTCACAAAGTTGCTCCGGACCGCCGGCCGCGATTCAACCGCCGTGGCGCGGCCGCTCCGCCTCGAGGCGCTTCTTCGCCTCGTCCTCGCGCGCCCGCCGGGCCAGCGTCAGCGCCTGCTGTGCGCCGGGCACGTACTGCGCCGGCCAGGTCGTCCCCTCGTAGCCCGCCTCCACGGCCGCGTGCAGCGTGAAGTACGGGTCGGCGAGGTGCGGCCGGGCGAGCGCGACCAGGTCGGCGCGGCCCGAGACGAGCAGCGTGTTGACCTGATCGGCGGTCGTCACCGCGCCGACCGCCATCGTCGCGATGCCCGCCTCGAGCCGCACCTGTTCGGCGAACGTCGCCTGGTACATGCGGCCGTACACGGGTTTCGAGGCCGGGTCGGTCTGGCCGGTCGACACGTCGATCAGGTCGCAGCCGTGCGCCTCGAACGTCTTCGCGATCTCGACCGTGTCGGCCGCGGTCGTCCCGCCCGCGATCCAGTCGGTGGCCGAGATGCGGACGCTCATCGGCTTGTCGGCGGGCCACGCGGCGCGTACCGCGTCCCACACCTCGAGCGGCCAGCGCATCCGGTTCGCGAGGTTGCCGCCGTACGCGTCGTCGCGCCGGTTGGTGATCGGCGACAGGAAGCTCGCGAGCAGGTAGCCGTGCGCCATGTGCAGCTCGAGCATGTCGAAGCCCGCGTCGTCCGCGAGGCGCGCCGACGCGACGAACTGGTCGCGGATGCGGTCCATGTCGTTCGGCGTCATGGGCCGCGGCGCCGCGTTGACGCCCTCGCGGTACGCGATCGGCGACGGCGCGAAGAGTCCCCAGTTCGGGCCGTGCAGCACCTCGTCGAGCGGGTCGTCCATCTTCTCCCAGCCGACCTGCGTCGAGCCCTTCCGGCCGGCGTGACCGAGCTGCATGCAGAGCTTCGCGTCGCTGTGGCGATGGCTGAAGTCGACGATGCGCTTCCACGCGTCGGCCTGCGCGCGGTTCCAGAGGCCGGTGCAGCCGGGCGTGATGCGCGCGTCGGCGGACGGACACGTCATCTCGATGAACACGAGGCCGGCGCCGCCGAGCGCGCGCGTCGTGTAGTGCACGAAGTGCCAGTCGTTCGGCAGGCCGTCGACCGCCGAGTACTGCGCCATCGGCGACACGACGACGCGATTCGCGATGCGCATCCCGCGAAGCACGAACGGCGCGAACATCGGCGGCGCCGCGAACGATTCGTCGAGGACGACGCCGAGCTCGCGCGCGACGCCGGTGTTCCACCAGCGCTCGATGTCCGACACGAGCTGCGGGTCGCGGAGCCGCAGGTTCTCGTGCGTGATCTGTTTCGAGCGCGACATCAGCGAGTACGCGAACTGGATCGGTTCCATCTGCCAGAAGCGCCGGACGTTCTCGAACCACACGAGGCTGACGTTGGCCGAGTGCTGGATGCGGCCAACCTCGTCGCGACGACCGGCCTCGTACGTCGCGAGCGCCCGCGGCAGGTCGTCGGCCCGCGCAGCGACCGCCGCATGCAACGCGATCGCGTCCTCGAGCGCGAGCTTGGTTCCCGAGCCGATCGAGAAGTGAGCGGTATGCGCGGCGTCGCCGAGCAGCACGACCTGCGACGTCCGGCCGTCGTCGCGTGCGATCGCGTGATGCCACGTCTTGCAGGTGATCGTCGGGAACTGGCGCCAGTGCGAGCGGTTGGTCAGCACCGCGTGCCCCTGCAACTCCTCGGCGAAGAGGCGCTCGACGAAGCGCGCGGTGGCCGCCTCGTCGGTCGTCGACAGGCCCGACGCGTGGAACGCCTCGTCGGTGGTCTCGATCACGATCGTGCATTCGCCGAGCACGCCGCCGCCGCTGTCATCGCGACCCGACTGCATCGGCGTGAACTGGTACGCGTGCATGTTCCAGATGCCGGGCCGGTACGGACCGTCGCGCGGACTCAGGTCGTCCTCGCGGAAGCTGTACGTGAAGCCGGGCAGGTTCATCCGCGCGCCCAGCCACGTGAAGCGGTTGGTGCGGAGATCCACCTGCGGCGCGAACGACGGCGCGAGCGCCTCGCGGATCGCGCTGTTGATGCCGTCGGCCGCGACGATCAGGTCCGCGTCCGGATGCCCATCGACGCCTTCGTCGACGACGCCGTACTCGAGCTCGACGCCGAGTTCGACCGCGCGTCGCTGCAGGATCTGCAGCAGCGTCAGCCGGCGGATGCCGGAGAAGCCGTGCCCGGTCGAGCGGCTGACCGTGCCGCGGAAGTGCGTGTCGATGTCGTCCCAGTACGCGAAGTTGGCCGCGATCTCGCGGTAGGTCGGCTCGTCGGCGCGCTTCAGGTTGCCGAGCGTCTCGTCGGACAGGACGATGCCGAAGCCGAACGTGTCGTCGGCGCCGTTGCGCTCGGTGACTTCGATCCGCGCATCGGGAAAGGTCTTCTTCGCGAGGATCGCGAAATACAGTCCGGCCGGCCCGGCGCCGACGATGTCGATGTTCATCTGGGTTGTCGCAGGCGCGCCGCGGTGGGCCCGTCCGGTTGGACCGAAGGGCTTTGAGTCTAGAATAATTCGATGACCCCGCAAATCGCGCCCGCCGGACCACGTCCGGCCCCCGTCACGGCGCGCGACCGCTGCGCGGCGCTCGACGCGGCCGATCCGCTCGCGTCGATGCGCGATCGCTTCGACCTGCCGCGCGGCACGATCTACCTCGACGGCAACTCGCTCGGCGCATTGCCGCGCGCGACCGCCGCGCGGATCGCCGACGTCGTCGCGCGCGAATGGGGGCGCGACCTGATCGAGAGCTGGAACGGCGCCGGATGGATCGACGCGCCGCGCCGCGTCGGCGATGCGCTCGCGCCGCTGATCGGCGCGCGCGCCGGCGAGGTCGTCGTCGCCGACTCGACGTCGGTCGACCTGTTCAAGGTGCTCACCGTCGCGATGCGGCTCGCGGGCGTCGGCCGCCGCGGCATCGTCAGCGAAGCCGACAACTTCCCGACCGACCTCTACATCGCCGAAGGG
>CAXTDA010000448.1:0-3515 GCA_964242935.1 uncultured Burkholderiaceae bacterium
TGCACCCGATCGCGAACGTCTGGCGCCAGCACACCGGCGTCGACTACGCGGCGCCGATGGGGACGCCGGTCCGCACGACCGCCGACGGCGTGGTCGACTTCGCCGGCGTCCGGAGCGGCTATGGCAACGTCGTCGTGATTCGGCACCAGGGCGTCTATTCGACGCTGTACGGCCACCTCTCGAGCTTCGCGCACGGCCTGCGTCGCGGCCAGCGCATCGAGCAGGGAACGATCATCGGCAACGTCGGCATGACCGGCTGGGCGACCGGGCCGCACCTCCACTACGAGTTCCGCATCGACGATCGCGCCACCAATCCGCTGACCGCCGTGTTGCCCGAGGCACCGCCGATCGGCCGCGGCGAGCAGGCGACGTTCCGCAACGTCGCCGGCACCTTCGACCGCCAGATCGCGCTGCTGCGCGCGAGCGAAGGCGTCGTCGAGACGACGACCGCCGCCGTGCGCGGCGGCACGCCGCGACCGGGAGCCTGAACGCCGCGGTTCACGTCGACGGGCAGATGCCGGCGGACGACGATCTCTACGTCGGCATCATGTCGGGGACCAGCCTCGACGGCGCCGACGTGGTGCTCGCGTCGTTCGACGCGACCGGCCGTCCCCGCCTGATCGCAGCGGCGAGCGCGCCGTTCGACGCGCCGCTCCGCGCCGACCTGCACGCGCTTCAGCGAAGCGGCGCCGACGAGCTGCACCGTACGGCGCTCGTCGCCCATCGCCTCGTCGACCTGCACGCCGCGCTGGTGCTCGACGTGTGCCGGCGGGGCGGCGTCGAGCCCGTGGCGGTCCGCGCGATCGGCGCGCACGGGCAGACCGTGCGGCACCGCCCCGAACTCGGCTATACGATCCAGTTGAACGCGCCGGCCCGGCTCGCCGAAACGACCGGCATCACCGTGGTCGCGGACTTCCGGAGCCGCGACATCGCCGCCGGGGGTCAGGGCGCCCCGCTCGTGCCCGCCTTCCACGCCGCCTTGTATCGCCGGCGCGACCGCCACCGCGTCGTGCTGAACCTCGGCGGGATCTCGAACGTCACCGACCTGCCGCCCGACCCCGCACGACCGGTGCGCGGCTGGGACTGCGGGCCGGGCAACGTGCTGCTCGACGGCTGGGCGGAACGCCATCGCGGCGCGTCGTACGACGCGGGCGGCGCCTGGGGCGCGACGGGACGCGTCGATGCCGGGCTGCTGCGGCGTTTCCTCGACGAACCGTGGTTCGCCCTGCCGCCGCCGAAAAGCACCGGACGCGACCGCTTCCACATGGCCTGGCTCGACGAGCGCGTCGCGGACGGCGGCTCCATCGCCCCACCGGACGTCCAGGCGACGCTCGCCGCGTTGACCGCGGCGGCCGTCGTCGACGGGATCGCCCGCGAGATCGGAACGCCGGACGACCTGATCGTCTGCGGCGGCGGCGCCTACAACGGCGACCTGATGCGGCACCTGCAGCAGCGGCTCGTCGAACGCGGCATGGCGGCGGTCCGCTTGTCGACCAGCGCCGACGTAGACGACGGCATCGCGCCCGAACGCATCGAGGCGCTCGCGTTCGCTTGGCTCGCGATGCGCTGCCTGTCGCAGCAGCCCGGGAACCTGCCGACGGTCACCGGCGCGCGAGGACCGCGGATCCTCGGCGCGATCCACCCGCGCTGACGCGACAAAAAAAAGGGCGCCGCAGCGCCCTTCGGATGGCGAGGTAACCGGTCAGGCCGAAAACGACGACCCGCAGCCGCAGGTCGACGTCGCGTTCGGATTCTTGATCACGAACTGTGCCCCTTCCAGGTCGTCCTTGTAGTCGATCTCGGCGCCGACCAGGTACTGGTAGCTCATCGAGTCGATCAGCAGCGTGACGCCGTTCTTCTCCATTGCGGTGTCGTCCTCGTTCGTGATCTCGTCGAACGTGAAGCCGTACTGGAATCCGGAACAGCCGCCGCCCTGCACGAACACGCGCAGCTTGAGGTCGGGATTGCCCTCCTCCTCGATCAGGTCCTTGACCTTGGTGGCCGCGGAGTCCGTGAAGACGAGAGGCGGCGGAGCGAGCGAGAGGGATTCGGTGACGGCGTTCATGACGGATTTCCTTTGGACGAGCCTCGACGAGTTCGGGTCGTCGAATGCAACTTCAAGAGCTTACGCTCAAACGGCGCCGGGGATCGGCGCCCGGCGGACGATCGGTTGCGGCGAGGCGGGGAGCGGCGGCTCCTTCGCGGTACCGCGTTTCAGCTCGGGCCGGATCAGGTCGCCGTCGAAGTGCGACATGATGCCTTCGACGAGCGCGCCGCGCTGGACCTCGATCGAGCGGTAACGGACCTCGCCGCTGATGCGCGCCTTCGGTTGGAGCTCGACCATGCCCGAGACGGTGATCGAGCCCTGCACGGTCCCGTTGACGATCAGATGGACCGCGACGATGTTGCCGTCGACGCGGCCGTGCTCGCCGACGACGAGCAGGCCGGCCGCCCCGTCGAGCGCGACGACGTCCCCGCGGACGTGGCCGTCGATGCGGAGCCCACCCTGGAAGACGACGTTGCCGTCGAGACGCGTCGCTGCGCCGATCAGGCTGTCGATGGTCGTCTTGACCGCGGCTTTCCGGTTGAACAAGGCGCTTCTCCCGAAGATGTTGACGAATGCGTCAGTCGACCGCGACCGTCTGCTGGGCCCGCACCGCGCCGCGCTCGAGGACGCGCGCCTGAACCGACCGAAGGACCGAGTCGGCCGGCCACGCGAAAGTTCCGTCGATTCGCTTGTACGACTTGAACGCGACTGCGAACGGCGCCTTGCCGGGGTCTTCGGGCACGACCAGCGTCGCCGGGTGGCCGGCCTGGACGACCGACAGCGCGAGCTGCAGCGTGCCGCTGAAGTCGCGTGCGGCGCGGCTGTCCTGCGTCAGCAGGATGCGGTAGCGCCCGACGTGCGCCGCCGGGTCGTGCACGACCTGGAAGCGCCGGATCGCGACGTCGCTGCCGGCCTCGGACCCCTTCTTCGCGCCGGCCGCGGGGCGGTCCGCGGTCGCCGCCTCGAAGAACGCCACGTCTTCCTTCAGTCGCGCGTTGTCGGCCTCGAGACGCAAGATCTGTTCGCCGAGCTCCTTGATCGTCGAGCCCTCCATGACGCGCCGGCTGTCCGCCTCGCCGTCGATCTCGCGCGCCCGGTCGCGCTCGCCCCGCAGCGCCTGGTTCTCCGCGATCAGCCGCGTCGCGTCGTGGTCGGGATCGCCGAGCAGGTTGCGCACCGGACCGGTCCGCGCGAGCCCGACGCCGACCGCGACCGCGCCGGCGAAGGCGATGCAGCCGATCGCCCACTTCACGCCGAGCGGGACGTAGGTCCCGACCGTCATCCGCGCCGCGCTGACCGACCGCGTCCGCTGCAGCAGGCGAGGTTTCATCACGCGCCGGTCGCTCGCGCCCGGGTCGCGGCGACGGTCACGGCAACACGGGCACCTGACGGAGACCCGCCGTCTCGTCGAGCCCGAACATCAGGTTCATGCACTGCACCGCCTGCCCCGACGCGCCCTTGACGAGGT
>CAXTDA010000449.1:0-3512 GCA_964242935.1 uncultured Burkholderiaceae bacterium
CGACGCGCCGGACTCCAGCGAAACGCGCCGACGCAGTCGTCGCTTGCGATCGGGCGCGCTGCCGTGCCGCTCGACCTCGGCGCGCCCGCGAGCGCCGCGATGCCGGCGATGCCGTCGCCCGCCGCTTCGGTGACCGGCGCCGCGCCCGACGCGCCCGCCCCGCCCGACCTCGATGCGCTCGTCGAACGCACCTGCAGCCGGCTCTTCGAGACGCTCGCGATCGAGCAGGAACGCCGTGGAGTGCTGCCATGGCGCTAGCGAAGATGACGATCGAGATCGCGAACAAGGGCGGCCCGAAGGACGGCGTCCCGCAGTACGGCCAACAGCCGACGATCAAGGTGGCGTTCAATCCGAGCCATCTCAAGTTCAGCCGCAGCGTGAACTGGAGTGCGGACAAGGCGGCGCACCGCGACGTGCCGCAACTGCAGTTCACGGGCTCGAACCCGCGTACGCTCAGCATCGAGCTGATCTTCGACACGTACGACTCGGACCTCACGCACGACAAGAAGCGCAAGGTGACCGAGCTTACGGACCCCATCTACGCGCTGACCACCGTCGAGAAGCACGGTGGCGACCACCGGCCGCCGATCTGCCGGTTGAGCTGGGGCAAGGCTGGCGTGCTCTTCCAGGGCGTGCTGACGCAACTGGAACAGGACCTGACGCTGTTCACTGCAGGCGGCACGCCGGTGCGGGCGAAGCTCACGTGCACGTTCACCGAGTGGCGCAGCAATCAGGAAGATCAGGTCGCGCAGACCAAGGAGTCGTCGGACGTCGCGAAAGTCTGGGTCGTTCGCCGCGGCGAGACGCTCGCGTCGATCGCGTCGCAGGAATATGCCGACTCGCGCTACTGGCGCACGATCGCCGACGCGAACGACATCGACGATCCGCTCCGCCTCGAACCGGGACGTTCGCTGGTGCTGCCGACGATCGCGCAGAAGGAGATCCCGCGGTGACCGCCCGCGATCACCGTTACGACGCGCTCGCGCCGACCTTCGAGGTCCGGGTGCAGGGCAGCCCGCTGTCGCAGGACGCGGCCGCCGACGTCTTCGCGGTCAACATCGTCGATGACGTCGACGCGGCCGGCATGTGCGTCGTGCAGATGCTCGGCTGGGACGGCCAGAAGATGGCGGTCAAATGGATGGACGACCACCGCTTCGCCGAGGGCAGCCCGATCGAGGTCTCGTTCGGCTATGTCGATCGGCTCCGGAAGGCGTTCAGCGGCGAGATCGTCGGGCTCGAGCCGGACTTCCCCGAAGGCCAGCCGCCGACGCTGACGCTCCGCGGCTACGACGTCCGCCATCGGCTGATGCGCGAGCAGCGGACCCATTCGTATCTCGACTCGAAGGACAGCGACATCGTCTCGCAGGTCGCGCAGAAGGCCGGGCTCGGCGCGCGCGCCGAAGACTCCGGCGTGTCCTTCCCGTACCTGCTGCAGCACAACCAGACCGACTTCCAGTTCCTGTCGGCACGGGCCGCGCGGATCGGCTGGGAACTCGCGGTCGACGATCGCACGCTGCTGTTCCGGCCCCGTCCGTCCGACGGCGGGCCGACGCTGACGCTCCGGCGCGAGATCGAGCTGCTGCAGTTCCGTCCGCGGCTGTCGACGATGGGCCAGTCGCCGACCCGCGAGGTGCGCGGCTGGAGCGCGGCCGACAAGAAGGAGGTCGTCGCGAAGGCTGCGGTCGGCGACGAAGGGGCGCTGATGGGCGGCTCCGCGTCCGGCGGCGCCACCACGAAGCGGGCGTTCTCGCGGAGCGCCAGTGCGGTCGTCGACCGTCCGGTGCAGAACGCCGAGGACGCGGAGCAGCTCGCGAAGCAGGGGTTTCGCGAGATGAGCCGCGGCTACATCAACGCGGAGGGCCTCTGCCTCGGCGAACCGCTGCTGCACGCCGGGATGGTGGTGAAGATCGAAGGCCTCGGCGACCGGTTCAGCGGCAACTATTACGTCACGCTCGCCGAGCATCGCTTCACGACGAAGTCGGGCTATCGCACGCGCTTCCTGGCCCGGCGCAACGCCACCTGAACACCGGACCCGACCGATGAGCGTCGCGCATCTCCTCGAGCATCTCCAGTCGGCCTCGTCGCGGGACGGCCGCGTGCAGGGCGTCGTGATCGGCGTCGTCACGAACAATCGGGACCCGGACGGCATGCATCGGGTCAAGGTCAAGTTCCCGTGGCTGAACGACGACGACGAGAGCAACTGGGCACGCGTCGCATCGCCGATGGCCGGCAACAAGCGCGGCCTCTACCTGCTGCCCGAGGTCGACGACGAGGTGCTGGTCGCGTTCGAGCACGGCAGCATCGACCACCCGTACGTCATCGGCGCGCTCTGGAACGGGCGCGACGCGCCGACCGAGAGCAACGGCGGCACGAACGACCATCGCTCGCTGACGTCGCGAAGCGGCCACGTCTTCCGGTTGAACGACCAGGACGGCCAGGAGACGATCGAGATCATCGACAAGACCGGCAACAACCGGATCGTCATCGAGGCCAGTTCGAACAAGATCACCGTCGCGGCGCAGGGCGACATCGAGATCACGTCGTCGACCGGCAAGGTCAAGATCAGCGGCATCGGCATCGAGCTGACGTCGCAGACCGACGTGAAGGTCCAGGCGCAGACGACGGTCGACATCAACGCCAACGCGCAGGTGTCGATCCAGGGCGCGCTGGTGAAGATCAACTGACGCCGGATCGCGATGGCTACGCAGAACGCTCCGCTTGGTTCAAGCGCTACTTTTCTCGGAATCGGCTGGGGCTTCCCGGTCAGCCGTGAGGCCGCGGACGAACCCGGGCGCCTCGCGCACGCCGAGTACGAGGACAGCGTGCGCCAGGGCATGGTGCTGATCCTGTCGACGTCGAAGGGCGAGCGCGTGATGCGCCCCGACTTCGGCTGCGACATCCACGATCTGCTGTTCGCGCCGAACGACGCGGCGACGTCCGGGATGGCCGAGTCGATGGTGCGCGACGCGCTGCGCCAGTGGGAACCGCGGATCGACGTGCTGCAGGTGACCGCCGAGGCCGACGGTGCGCTGCTGTCGGTCAGCGTCGACTACCGGGTGCGAAAGACCGACTCGCGTTTCAACCTCGTCTACCCGTTCTATCTCGACAGGCCGATCGCGTGAACGGTCCCCTGCCCCCCTCGCTCGATCAACGGACGGCCGATCTCGTCGCCGACGAGGTCCGTCGCCGTCTCGGCTGGCCTCGCAATCCCGACGACCGCCTGCTCGATGCGCTGATCGCGGTCTTCGCGCACTACGCGGGGCAGCTCGGCGACCGCCTGAACGGCGCCCCCGCCCGACAACTCGACGCGTTCACCGACCTGCTCCGTCCCGGGCGCTTCGCGGCCGTCCCCGCCCGGACGGTGCTGACGTTCGCGCCGGTCGTCCGCCCTGGCGCGGTCCCGTCGGCGCGCTTCGTCCCTGCCGGTACGCAGGTCGCCGGCCCGCCGCCGGCCGGCGCGTCCGATCCGATCGTCTTCGAGACGCTCGCGCCGCTCGTGCTCGGCACCGCCC
>CAXTDA010000450.1:0-3511 GCA_964242935.1 uncultured Burkholderiaceae bacterium
GCTGCGCCGCGCGTCGCGGCGCCGCGACGCGACGACCTGCGCGCGGTCCGCCAGGGCTACTGCGCACTGGTGCTGGCCGCGGCCGTGGCGCAAGTGCTGTTCTTCTTTCGCGCCGAGGACAATCTTCTCGCAACGCTGATCGCGCTCGTCTCGTCGCTGATCGGGATCGTGTACGCGCTCGACGGCGAACGCTTCCGGCGTCACCCGGTGTCCGCACTGATCCTGCTGCTGTACACGACGACGGCGACCAGCGGCGCGCTGCTGGTCAAGACGCTCGAATGGACGCCGGTCGCCGAACGGCTGCTGGTGCCGCTGACGACGTTCACGGTGCTGCTCGTGATGCAGGTCAGCCTGATCGTCGCCGACCGGATCTACCTGCAGTCGCAGATTCTCGGCGCTGCGCGCGACTTCCTGTCGCGGAGCGTGCTCAAGCGCATCGGCATCCTGATCTGGCCGAGCGACACACAGCTGTGGATGCTGGGCGCGCTGGGTTGCGTCAGCGTCCTGTTCACCGGCACGGATTTCGAGAGCGCCGCCACCTTCGGGATGGGCTCCGCCGGCGCGAAAGTGCTGCGCGCGTTCGGCTTCCTGAAGTTCGCGCCGTTCCTGATCCCGTTTCGCGGCGCGTTGTCCGGATTGCCGGTCCGGTCCCGGTCGCCGCTGCTGCTGCTGATCGGCTACTTCGCCGCGCTCGTCGTCATCAGCTTCGCGACCAACAGCCGCTCGACGTTCGCCGACGCCATCCCGACGGTCGGCATCTGCGCGCTGATCGCCGTGGGACTCGGCCGGATGGATCTCCGCCGCATCACGATGCCGCGGCTCATCGGCTTCGTGCTGATCGCCGCCATCGGCGGCCTGTTGCTGTCCCGCGTGGCGCTCGCGATGGTGGTGGTGCGTGATTTTCGCGCCAACGCGAGCATCGGCATGCTCGTCAGCCTGACGTTCGATGCGCTGTTCAGCAACGAATGGCTCGAGATCGCGAAGGCGAAGATGGACACGTCGGTGATGATCGCGAACTACAGCGAGACCTACGTCGACAGCCGCTTCTTCGGACGCTTCCTGCTGACCAAGTTCCACGACAACATCCTGTACTACTTCTCGTTGATGGGGCCCGACCAGATCGTGTCCTACAAGGCCTTCATGTCGGCGCGCCTCGCCGCCACGCTGCCCGACCCGCTGCTGCGAATGTTCGGCATCGCGATCGACAAGCAGGACCTGATCGTCTCGAACGGCGACTACATCATCTATCTCGTCGACGGCTGGGGCCTCGGCGGCTTCAAGACCGGGTCGCTGGTCGGCGAGATCTTCGGGGTCTACGCGCTGGCCTTTCCGCTGGTCATCATCGGCTGCGGCCTGCTGCTGTTCGTGGTCTACGACGCGTTCGTCGTTCGCGCGTTCCGCGACCGGCTGGCGTGCTCCCCGTTCATTCTTCTGCTGATCTGGAACCTGGTTGGCACGACTGCTGCATTCGGTCTGGGTGCGGAGTCGGTCACCGCGATTCCCGCCGGGATCGTGCGCGGCCTGCCGCAGAACATCCTCGTCTACCTCATCGCGGTCGCGATGGTGAAGGGCGTCACCCGTCTCACGGGACGCGGCGGCTAGTTTTTACCCCATCTGGAAACCCCATGGCTTACTCATCGGCTGAAAAGGCGTTCTACCAGCGCCACTACGACGGCGGGCTCCGTCTCGCGACGCAAAGTCTCGGCGATACCGAGACCAAGCATTTCCTGCCCGGCAAGCGCTATCACCTGTTGATGAGCGAACTCGACCGGCAGAAGCGTTACGGCACCGCGGTCGAGATCGGCTGCTCGGGCGGCGACTGCGTCGCCTTCATGGCCGACCAGTTCAAGTTCGACCAGATCATCGGCCTCGACATCGGCTTCCCCGACGAGATGCAGCAGCAGATGGCGAACGTCCACTTCCGGCAGGCCAACGCGAACGAACGGCTGCCGCTCGACGACGCGTCGGTCGACGTCTTCGTCGCGATGATGGTCATCGAGCACCTCTTCGACCCGTTCCACGCGTTCGCCGAGATTCGGCGCGTGCTGTCGCCGACCGGCAAGGCCTTCGTCAATCTGCCGCTCGTGACGTCGATCAAGAACCGTCTCCGCCTGTTGCGCGGCAAGGTGCCGGTGACGAGCGTCGGCTTCGATCGCTGGTTCGACGACAAGGAGTGGGACGGCAACCATCTGCACTACTTCTCGCTCGACGCGATCAGGAAGCTCGCCGACCAGAACGGTCTCGCGGTGACGCGGACCGCCTGCGTCGGCCCGAACCACAAGCTGAAGGACCTGGCGCCGACCTTTCTCGCGAACGAGCTGTCGTTCGTGCTCGAACACCGGAGCGCGGCGTCGAACGTCGGAAAGTGACGATTCGTGTCCGTCACGGGACCGGTCGCTACCGTCCGGTCGCGTCGACGGCGACAGCGCACGAACAGGCCGGATCCGGGCTCCGCCGCCGTTCCTCGCGAAGCAGTGCGTCGCGGCTCCGGACGGCCGCCTGGCCGATTCCGTATGCATCGCGCCGGGGTGCCATCCGTCGGTAAGCCGCGCGGTCGTCGAGCAGGCGCAGGCCTCGGGCCGCGCGCCGGCTCGTATCGAGCGTGGCGCCCGTCCCGCGCCTGACCATCCTTCAATCGATGACCACACCTGCGGCCTGCGATGCCGCTTCGGCGCTGCATCAGCGGCCCCGCGGGGGCACCACGCCGCATCCGCGCGGCGCCGTCCTGACCTCCGTCCTCGGCTCGAGCCTCGCCTTCATCGACGGTTCCGTCGTCAACGTCGCGCTGCCGACGATCGGGCGCGACCTGCAGGCCGGCCCGGCGGCGCTCGCGTGGACCATCAACGCATACCTGCTGCCGCTCGGCGCGCTGATCCTGCTCGGCGGCGCGGCCGGCGACCACTATGGGCGGCGGCGCCTGTTCGTCGTCGGCATCGCGATCTTCCTCGGGGCATCGATGCTGTGCGCGTTCGCGCCGTCGCTCGAATGGCTGCTCGCCGGGCGAGCGCTGCAGGGAATCGGCGCGGCGCTCCTGATGCCGAACAGCCTCGCGATGCTCGGCGCCGCCTTCGACGGCGCGGCACGCGGCCGCGCGATCGGCACCTGGGCGGCGGCCGGCGCCATCGCCGGCGCGGTCGGTCCGGTCCTCGGCGGATGGATCGTCGCCCCGCCGGCTGGCGCCCGATCTTCCTCGTCAACGTGCCGATCGGCGCCGGGGCGATCTGGCTCGCGCTGCGTTTCACGGCGGAGAGCAGCGAGGGCGATGCGTCGCGCGGACTCGACTGGGCGGGCGGCCTCCTCGCGACGCTCGCGCTGGGTGCCTTCGTGTGGGCGTTGACCGGCGCCGCCGAGCCGTCCACGCCGCGCGGGTCACTGATCGCCGCGACGGTCGCCGGCTGCGTGCTCGCCGCCGCGTTCGTCCGCGTCGAGGCGCGCCGCGGCGACGCCGCGCTGATGGCGGTAGCGCTGTTCGGCACGTCGCCCGTAGTCGGCCTGAGCCAGCTGACGGTGT
>CAXTDA010000451.1:0-3511 GCA_964242935.1 uncultured Burkholderiaceae bacterium
GTTCAGGATCACGGCCGGGGACCGGCCGGGGCTTCTGGGCGAGATCGCGAGCCGGCTCGGCGCCCTCGGGGCGAACATCCTCGACGTCTCGCACGGGCGCCTCTTCCTCGACGTGCCGGCCAAGGGCGTGACCGTCGACGTCACGATCGAGACACGGGACCGCCGCCACACGGCGGATGTGCTGGCGGCCCTGTCGGCCGAAGGTTTGAGCCCGCGACGGATCGGGCAGAGCGGCGGAACCGAGGCCGCGGAGCGGAGATGATCATGGGCCAGAGCGCACGCTACGACACGGGTTACGGCGCGGCCCCGGGCGGCTTCCAGTTGGCCATCTCGACCGATGTGCCGGTCGTCGCGCTGCCGCGGCGCGACGTTCACTACGACTAGTTGCTCGACGACGAGGGCCACGTGCGGCCGTCGTGGCGTCGCTTCTTCGAGCTGCTCGGCGCCGAAGGCTTCGCCGACCTCGACCGGCGGCTCGACGTCGTCGCGCGCCAGGTGCACGAGAACGGCGTCACCTACACCGTGTATGCCGACGAAGGACCGCCGCGGCCCTGGTCGCTCGACCTGCTGCCGTTCGTCGTCGAGGACGCCGAGTGGCGCGTCATCGAGGCCGGCGTCGCGCAACGCGCCGCGCTGCTCGAGGAGATCGTGTGCGACGCGTACGGCCCGCAGCGCCTGATCGCCGAAGGCCTGGTACCGTCGGCGCTGGTCCACGGCCATCCGGGCTATCTCCGCGAGATGCATGGCGTCGACGTGCCGGGTGACGTCCGGCTGCACATCGTCGCGTTCGACATCGGCCGCGGCCCCGACGGCCGCTGGAGCGTGGTCTCGCAACGCACGCAGGCGCCGTCCGGCCTCGGTTACGCGCTCGAGAACCGGCTGACGATCTCGCGGCTCTTCCCCGAAGCCTTCGGCGACCTCCAGGTCCAGCATCTCGCCGCGAGCTATCGCGGGCTCGTCGACATGCTCGAGGCGCTCGTGCATCGCGAGGGCGACACGATGTTCGATCGCCCGGCGCCGCGCGATGCGACCGAGAGCAACCTGCAGCGCTTCCGGCTCGACGCGAGCGGCGACGGCGAGCATCGCGTGCCGCGCATCGTGCTGCTGACGCCGGGCCCGTACAACGAGACGTATTTCGAGCACGCCTACCTCGCGCGCTACCTCGGTCTGCCGCTGGTCGAAGGCTCGGACCTGACGGTGCGCGACGAGCGCGTGTACCTGAAGACGCTGCACGGCCTCGAGCGCGTGCACGGCATCCTGCGCCGCCTCGACGACGACTTCTGCGACCCGGTCGAGCTGCGCTCCGAATCGACGATCGGCGTGCCCGGACTGATCCAGGCGATCCGCGGACGCCACGTGCTGGTCGCGAACGCGCTCGGCTGCGGCTTCCTCGAGTCGCCGGCGCTGAACGGCTTCCTGCCCGCGATCTCGCGGCGCCTCCACGACGAGGACCTGCTGCTGCCGTCGCTGTCGTCGTGGTGGTGCGGCGAAGGCGCCGCTCGCCGGCAGGTGGTGCCCGACCTCGCCGAGCGGGTCGTCAAGCCGACCTATCCGACGACGACCGACCGACCGGCCTTCGAGCCGTTGATCGGCGCCGCCGCGACGCCGTCGCAGCTCGAGACATGGCGGAAACGCATCGAGGCCGATCCCGACGCGTACACCGCGCAGCGCCACCTGCCGCTGTCGCAGGCACCGACCTGGACCGGCGGGCGCATCGTGCCGCGGGCCGCGATGCTGCGCGTCTTCGCGATCGCCGAGGCGCCGCTGCTCGCCGACGCGGTGCGGAAGCGCTGGCACGTCGTGCCCGGCGCCCTCGCCCGCATCGCGAACCGCGACCGGCAGATCGTCTCGATGCAACGCGGCGGTTCCAGCCTCGACACGTGGGTGCGCACCTGCGATCCGATCAACGCGTTCTCGATGCTGCCGCGAAAGCTCCAGCCCGAGGAGCTGGTCGCCGCCCGCACGACCCGTTCGCGTCCGGTGTCGAGCCGCGCGGCCGAGAACCTGTTCTGGATGGGGCGCTACACCGAACGCGCCGAGTACGGCGTGCGGCTGACGCGCCTCGTGCTGAACCGGTTGCCGGCCGACGACTCGCTGCCGAAGTCGTTCTTCGACGCGGTCCGGGAACTGTGCATCACGGCCGGGCTCGTCGAGCGCGCGGTGCCGTCGCCGCGCATGGCGCCGCGCGTCTTCGAGCGCGCATTGCTCGCAGGGCTGGCGGACAGCGACGACAACCGCGGCGTCGGCTTCGCGCTCGACGCGCTCGCGCGCGCCGCCGGGCAGATCCGCGACCGCCTGTCGCCCGAGCACTGGCGCCTCGTCTCGTCGACCATCGAGGACTTCGACGCCCGCCTCGCTTCGTCGAACGGGGACGAGAAGGCCGGCGGCGCGACGGCGCGCGAGGCGCTCGAGCACGTCGGCATGCGGCTCAACGCGATCACCGGCGCCCAGACCGACCGCATGACGCGCGACGACGGGTGGCGCCTGCTGACGATCGGACGCCAGATCGAGCGGCTGCTCGCGATGTCGAACGCGTTGACCGTGATGCTCGAACGCGACGTGTTGCAGAGCGAACGCGAACGCGCGTTCGCGCTGGTGCTCGGCCTATTCGACAGCACGATCACGTATCGCTCGCTGTATCAGCGCCGCCAGGAACTCGCCGCGCTGCTCGACCTGCTGGTCTTCGACGAGGAGAACCCGCGCGCGCTGGCGACGATGGTGGCGGTCCTGCGGGTCGAGGTGGCGCGCCTGCCAGACACCGGCGCCGGACCGGCCACCGACCTGCTCGCCGACTTCCCGACCGACGGCGTCGGCGCCACGCTCGTGTCGCTGGTCGAACGCGACGCGAGCGGCGGGCACACCGCCGCGCTGAAGGTCACGCGCCGGCTGACGGACCTCGCGAGGCGGCTGTCGACCGACATCGCGCTTCGCTACTTCAACATCGTCGGCGACCTGTGGCGCACGACGGCCCGTTGAAGCCGCGATGGATGACCGTGCATCGATGACGGCGCTCGTGATCGACCAGCGGGCCGTCGTCCTCGACGTGATGCACGACACGACGTACCGGTACGCGACCGAGGTCGCGCTGGCCCATCACGTCGCCTACCTGCGACCGGCCGATACGGCCCATCAGCAGCTCGAGAGCTTCCGCATCGCGGTGCTGCCGAAGCCGTTCGTGCAGCGGACCACCTTCGACGTGTTCGGCAACAGCCGCTTCTATTTCTCGCTCGACGTGCCGCATCCGCGTCTCGCGGTCCGCGCCGTCAGCCGCGTGCGGCTCGGCGCGCGGTACGAAGGCTTCGATGCGGCCGCGAGCCTCCCGTGGCGCGACGCCGCCGATCGGCTCGCTTACCGCGCCGGCGCCCGCTTCGCCCCCGAGAGCGAGTTCGTGTATCCGTCGCCGTTCGTTCCGCGGCATCGCGAGCTCGGCGCGTACGCGGCCGCCTGCTTCGCCCGCGGCCGATCGATCGCCGACGGGGCGATCGAACTGATGCGCCGCGTCCATCGCGAC
>CAXTDA010000452.1:0-3507 GCA_964242935.1 uncultured Burkholderiaceae bacterium
CCGAATACCTCGGCAACGCGTTCTTCGGCATCAGCCTCGCCAGCATCCTGCTGCTGGCCGCGCTCGCCGAGCCCGACGCGAAGGGTCAGTACGCCGAGCCCGACGCCAGTGTGCGCATCGCCGCGGCGGCGGCGCTCCGTTCGGTCGACGGGCGCGTCAAGCGCGCCGAATACCTCGGCAACGCGTTCTTCGGCATCAGCCTCGCCAGCATCCTGCTGCTCGCCGCGCTCGGCCTCGCGATCACGTTCGGCCTGATGGGCATCATCAACATGGCCCACGGCGAGCTGCTGATGATCGGGGCGTACTCGACCTACCTCGTGCAGAGCGCCTTCCGCAGCTGGTTCCCCGCCGCGCTCGAGTGGTACGTGATCGCCGCCCTGCCGGTGGCCTTCGTCGTGTCGGCCGCGATCGGCATGGCGCTCGAGCGGAGCGTGATCCGCTGGCTGTACGGGCGACCGCTCGAGACGCTGCTGGCCACGTGGGGCATCAGCCTGATCCTCCAGCAGACCGTGCGATCGATCTTCGGCGCACAGAACGTCGAGGTCTCGAACCCGCTCTGGATGTCGGGCGGCATCACGGTGCTGGGCGGCGTCGTGCTCGCGTGGAACCGCATCGTCATCGTGATGTTCTCGATGCTGGTCGTGCTGCTGGTGTGGGCGCTGCTGAACCGTACGCGACTCGGCCTGTTCGTCCGCGCCGTCACGCAGAACCGCCGCATGGCCGACTGCGTCGGCGTGCCGACCGGCCGCGTCGACATGTTGACCTTCGGGCTGGGCAGCGGCATCGCCGGATTGGGCGGGGTTGCCCTCTCGCAGCTCGGCAACGTCGGCCCGGACCTCGGACAGAGCTACATCGTCGACTCGTTCATGGTGGTCGTCCTGGGCGGCGTCGGCCAGCTCGCCGGCACGGTCATCGCGGCGCTCGGCCTGGGCGAGGTCAACAAGTTCCTCGAGCCGGTCGCGGGCGCGGTGCTCGCGAAGATCATGATCCTCGTCGTCATCGTGCTGTTCATCCAGAAGCGGCCGCAGGGCCTGTTCGCCCTCAAGGGCCGGAGCGTCGACTGACATGGCCACGATGCCGCTTCAACGCGCGAGCTACGCGCCGCCGAGACCGGGGCTGTTCACGAAGCCGGTGTGGACCGGCCTCGTCGTCGCGACGGTCGTGCTCGCGCTGGTCCCGCTGCTGAACGTGTTCGCGCCGGCCGGCAGTGCGCTGCACGTGTCGTCGTACGTCGTGGCGTTGCTCGGCAAGTTCATGTGCTACGCGATCGCCGCGCTCGCGCTCGACCTCGTCTGGGGCTACACCGGCATCCTGTCGCTCGGGCACGGCGTCTTCTTCGCGCTCGGCGGCTATGCGCACGGCATGTACCTGATGCGCGCGATCGGCCGCGAAGGCGCCTACCAGTCGGACCTGCCCGACTTCATGGTCTTCCTCGACTGGAAGGAATATCCCTGGTACTGGTCGTTCACCGACCACTGGTGGTACGCGATGCTGCTCGTCGTGCTGGTGCCCGGCATCCTCGCGTTCGTGTTCGGCTACTTCGCATTCCGCTCGCGGATCAAGGGCGTGTACTTCTCGATCATCACGCAGGCGATGACGTTCGCGGCGATGCTGCTGTTCTTCCGCAACGCGACCGGCTTCGGCGGCAACAACGGCTTCACCGACTTCAAGCGGATCCTCGGCTTCCCGATCACGGCGGCATCGACCCGCGCGGTGCTGTACCTGCTGACGCTCGCCTTCCTGCTCGCGACGCTGATCGGCGCGCGCGCGCTGGTGCGCTCCAAGTTCGGCCGCGTGCTGACCGCGGTCCGCGACGCGGAGAGCCGGCTGATGTTCGTCGGCTACGACCAGCTGTGGTTCAAGCTCTTCGTCTGGACGCTGTCGGCCGTGCTGTGCGGCATCGCCGGCGCGCTCTACGTGCCGCAGGTCGGCATCATCAACCCCGGCGAGATGTCGCCGCCGAACTCGATCGAGATGGTGATCTGGGTCGCGACCGGCGGACGCGGCACGCTGATCGGGCCGATCATCGGCGCCTTCGCCGTCAACGGGCTGAAGACGTTCCTGACGACCACGTTCCCCGAGATCTGGCTGTACGCGCTCGGCCTCGTGTTCGTGCTCGTCACGCTGTTCCTGCCGCAAGGCATCGTCGGTCTGTTCCGGAAGCTCACCGGGGCGCGGAAGACGGCCGCGAGCGTCGCGTCGGACGCACCGCCGGCACCGGCACCGCTGCCGCCGATCGCGACCGCGCGGACTCCGGTGGTCGACGACGCGATGGTGCCGCGATGAAGGCGCCGGAAGCGAAGCAGGCGAAGATCGAGCACGGCGACGTGATCGGCTTCCAGGCCCATCCGGACGCGGAGCCGGCGTTCCGCGACGGCGAGGCCGGCTACGGGCGCGTCGCCAGCCCCGGCCTCGACACGACGCACGGCGCGATCCTCTACCTCGACGCGATCAGCGTCAGCTTCGACGGCTTCAAGGCGCTGAACGCACTGACGCTCGACATCGGCGTCGGCGAACTGCGCTGCATCATCGGGCCGAACGGCGCCGGCAAGACGACGATGATGGATGTCATCACCGGCAAGACGCGGCCCGACAGCGGCACGGTGTTCTTCGGCCAGACCATCGACCTGACGAAGCTGTCCGAGCCGCAGATCGCACGCGCCGGCGTCGGCCGGAAGTTCCAGCGGCCCACCGTCTTCGAGAACCACAGCGTCTACGAGAACCTCGAGCTCGCGATGAAGACCGACAAGCGCGTGAAGCCGACGCTGTTCGCGAAGCTCGACGGTCCGCAGCGCGACGCGATCGACGCGATGCTCGAGCTGATCCGGCTGCAGGACTCGGCGGCACGCCCCGCGGGGCTGCTGTCGCACGGCCAGAAGCAATGGCTCGAGATCGGCATGCTGCTGATCCAGGAGCCGCAGCTGCTGCTGCTCGACGAGCCGGTGGCCGGGATGACCGACTCCGAGACCGAGCGCACCGCCGAGTTGCTGAACGAGCTCCGCGGGAAGCATTCGATGATGGTCGTCGAGCACGACATGGATTTCGTCACCGCGATCGCGGGAACCGGCAAGGTCACGGTGCTGCACGAAGGCTCGGTGCTCGCGGAGGGCCGCATGGCGGAGGTGCAAGCGCACGAGCGGGTGATCGAGGTTTATCTGGGACGATGAAGATGCACTCATCTCCGTCGTTCCCGCGCAGGCGGGAACCCAGTGGTGTTTGTCGGTCTTCGCATCGGCACCCCACGCCGCTGGGTCCCCGCCTTCGCCGGGACGACAGGCTCGCTCGTAAACACTCTTTACCCGCTTCACCATGCTGAGCGTCGAGAACATCAACCAGTACTACGGCGGCAGCCACACGTTGCGCGGCGTATCGATCACCGCCGAGCCCGGCCGCTGCACCGCCCTGCTCGGCCGGAACGGCGTCGGCAAGACCACGCTGCTGAAGTGCATGATGGGCGTGCTGCCGGTCGCGAGCGGCCGGATCGTGTTCGACGGCACCGACATCACG
>CAXTDA010000453.1:0-3504 GCA_964242935.1 uncultured Burkholderiaceae bacterium
CGGCAGCGGCGTGTGCTTCAGGACCGCGGTGGCTGCCGCCGCGTCGGGCGGCGCGACGATCGCGCCGAGCGCGATGGCCGCGGACCACGGCAGGTCCGGGACCAGGCTCTTCGCGGTGGCCGCGACGGTGGCGGTCGTCACGCCGACCGCCACGACGACGAGGCCGGCGATCGGCGCCCAGTTGTCGCGCAGGTCGCGGGTCGACGTGTCGTAGGCCGCGTCGAGCAGGACCGGTGCGACGAACAGCGCGAGCGCGAGCTGCGGATCGAGGCGGATGTCGGGCACCCCCGGCATCAGCGCGAGCGCGACGCCGAGCCCGGCCAGCAGCGCCGGGTACGGCGCGTTCCAGCGTCGGGCGAGCGCGGCGAGGCCGACCGCGACGACCAGCAGAACGAGGATCGTCTCGAAGATCCGCATCGCGGACGGGCCGCTAGCGACCGCGTCCGTCGACGTTCATCGTGTGGCGCCGGACGCCACCCAGCGGCCGAGGTCGGCGCGTTCGTCGTCGGTGATGCCGGTCGCGTTGTTGAACGGCATCACCTTCAGGATCACGGCCTGCTGCTCGATGTCGCGCGCGTGCCCGACGATCGCGTCGGGGCTGTCGAGGCGCACGTTCTTGTTCGCGACGGCCGCGTTGTGGCACATCGCGCAGCGCGTCTCGACGATCGCCTGAACGCGCGTGAACGGGACCGGCCCGGCCGTCGGGGCCGCCGTCGGTACCGCGGTCGTCGGCTACGGCGCGCCGAGCCGCGCGGCCGCGGCGTGCCGCAACACGAAGAAGAGGCGGATGACGGCACCCGCCGCCATCATCACGATCAACGCGACCCAGTTCCAGCGGCCCTGCGTCAGCGTCCCGTAGTGGTTCGACAGCATCGCGACGATCACCGGCAACGTCACATACGTGTTGTGGACGCTCCGCTGCTTCCCGCGGCGGCCGTGGTTCGGGTCGGGCGTCTGGCCGGCACGGAGCGCCGCCACGACCTTGCGCTGGCCCGGGATGATGACCATCGCGACGTTGGCGCTCATCATCGTCGCGAGCATCGCGCCGGTCAGCAGGAACGCGGCGCGCCCGGCGAACAGGTGGCACGCGACCCACGCCGCGATGCAGACGTAGACGAAGACCAGCACGCCGACCTTGAGGTCGCCGCCGACGTTGCCCTCCTTGTCGCGGCCGACCAGCCGACAGATGCCGTCGTAGACGATCCATCCGATCACGAGGTAGGCGAGCGCCCCGCCGACCGCCGCGGTCGGCGACCAGTCGAACACGCGGGGGTCGACCAGGAAGCTCGATGCATTGAAAAAATACAGCACCGTCAGCAGCGCGAATCCCGACAGCCAGGTCGAGTACGACGCCCAGTACGACCAGTGCAGATCCGCCGGCAGCTGCTTCGGGGCGACCTTGTACTTCGTGAAGTGGTAGAAGCCGCCGCCGTGCACGGCCCACGATTCGCCGTCGACGCCTTTCGCGAGCAGGTCGGGATCGCTCGGCTTGTACAGACGATCGTCGGTCAGCACGAAGTGGAACGACTCGCCGATCCACGCGATCGCCACGATCACGTGCAGCCAGCGCAGCAGCAGGTTGGCCCACTCGAGCAGGTAGGGCGTCAGCGTCGCCGAATCCATCACTGTTCAGCTTCCTCGATAGGTGGAGTACGCCCAGGGCGAGACGAGCAGCGGTACGTGGTAGTGCATCGCCGCGTCGGCGATCGCGAACTCGAGCGGCACGCGGTCGAGGAACGGCGGCTCGGCGAGCGTCGCGCCCTTCGCACGGAAGTAGGCGGCGACCTCGAACGTCAGGCGGTAGCGGCCCGGCACGAAGCGCTCGCCTTCGAGCAGCGGCGCCGGTGAGCGGCCATCGGCGTTCAACGTGACGTCCGCGAGCGTCTCGTCGTGGTCGGGATCGAGGCGCTGCAGCGTGACCCGGATGCCACCGGCCGGGCAGCCGTGTGCCGTGTCGAGCACGTGCGTCGTGAGCTTGCCGATGATGGAGACTTTCAGTGCGGTCTGGAAGGAGGACGACGCGGCGGCGCTTCGTCGAGCGCTCACGGCAAAGTGTACGAGAACGTGCCGGCGCCGCGCTACCGGAAATCGCGAGCCGCGCGGGAGTCGCGCAGTTATCATCCCCGCTCCCACCGCGTGCCCGATGACCCTGACCCTCGATCCCGCCTATCCGCGCGACCTGCGCGGCTACGGCCGCGATGTCCCGCATGCCCGCTGGCCGGGCGGTGCCCGCATCGCCGTCCAGTTCGTCCTCAACTACGAGGAGGGCAGCGAGAACAGCGTGCTGCACGGCGACCGGGCGTCGGAACAGTTCCTCTCCGAGATCGTCGGCGTCGCGGCCTTCGAGGACCGCCACCTGTCGATGGAGTCGATCTACGAGTACGGGTCGCGGGTCGGGGTCTGGCGCATCGTCCGCGAGTTCGACCGCGCCGGCTGGCCGTTGACGGTCTTCGGCGTCGGCATGGCGCTCGCGCGCTATCCCGAATTGATCGAGACGTTCATCGCCCGTGACGACGAGATCGCGAACCATGGCCTCCGCTGGATCCACTACCAGTCGGTCCCCGAGACGACCGAGCGCGAACACATGGCCGAAGGCACGCGCGTGCTCCGCGAACTGACCGGCGACCGCTGGCCGCTCGGCTGGTATACCGGGCGCGACAGCCCGAACACGCGACGGCTGGTGATCGATCACGGCGGCTACGAGTACGACAGCGATTACTACGGCGATGACCTGCCGTTCTGGACGTCGGTGACGGCGAGCGACGGCGCGGTCCATCCGCACCTCGTCGTCCCGTACACGCTCGACGCCAACGACATGCGCTTCGCGATGCCGCAGGGCTTCAACACCGGCGACCACTTCTTCACCTACCTGCGAGACAGCTTCGATGCCCTCTATGCCGAAGGCGATCCGACCGGACTCGATCGCCCCAAGATGATGAGCATCGGAATGCACTGCCGGCTGCTCGGCCGACCGGGGCGCATCGGTGCCCTGCGGCGCTTCATCGATCACGTCGCGATGCACGAGCACGTGTGGGTCGCGCGTCGCATCGACATCGCACGTCACTGGATCGCGACGCATCCGTTCGCGCACGCCGCATGAACGCCGAGCCCGACGACCCGCTCGCCCGCTTCAACGCGGCCTCGCCCGAAGAGGCCGTCGCGCTGCTCGACGGTGTCTACGAGCACTCGCGCTGGATCGCGGAAGCCGGCACGGCGCGGCGGCCGTTCGCGACGGTCGGGGCCCTGAAGCATGCGCTCGCGCAGACGGTCCGCGAGGCGAGCGGCGACGCGCAGCGCGCGCTGATCTGCGCGCACCCGAAGCTCGCGGGCAAGGCGGCGCTCGCCGGCGACCTGACGACCGCGTCGACCGACGAGCAGACGCGTGCGGGCCTCCTCAACTGCAGCGCCGCCGACCTGGCTTCCCTGCAGCGGCTGAACGACGTCTACGCTGCCCGCTTCGGATGGCCGTTCGTGCTCGCGGTCCGCGGGCCGCGCGGCATGGGG
>CAXTDA010000454.1:0-3499 GCA_964242935.1 uncultured Burkholderiaceae bacterium
GCTCCGCACGTCGCCACCGGCGGTCGCCGTCCGCGCGCCGAGTCCGGGCGTCGTGCGGAGCGGCTCGAAGCGGAGCGCGATCGCGAAAGGCGCCAGGAGGTCGGCGATCGGCAGCTCGTCGGTGCCGTAAGCCCAGCGACGCACCTCGTCGTGCACGTCGAGGCCGGTGGCCTCGGCGACCAGCGACGGGAACGCGTCTTCGGCAAGACCCTGGCCGCCGCCGGCATAGAAGTCGCGTCCATAGCGCCTCCACATCAGCCGCATCGCGTCGTCGAGCGACGCCTTGCCGCCGCTTCGCCGCCGCACGAGCAGGTCGAGGCAGAGCCCGACCAGCGCCCCCTTCTTGTAGTAGCTGACGATCGCGTTGCCGGCGTTCTCGTCCTGCCGGTAGTACTTGGTCCACGCGTCGAACGAGCTGTCGGCGATGCTCTGCGTCGTCCGGCCCGCGCCGGCCGCGACGTCGTCGATCGTCTTCGCGATCATCGCGAAGTACTGGGCCTCGCTCGCGAGGCCGGTGCGGACGAGGAACAGGTCGTCGTAGTAGCTCGTGAAGCCCTCGAAGATCCACAGCAGCGACGTATGGGTTTCGCGCGACAGGTCGTACGGCGCGAAGACGGCCGGCTTCATGCGCTTCACGTTCCAGCTGTGGAAGTACTCGTGGCTGACGAGGCCGAGGAAGGTCAGATAGGCGTCGCTCCGCGGCTTCTCGTCCCCCGCCACCGGCAACGCGTCGCGCGAGCAGATCAGCGCGGTCGACGACCGGTGCTCGAGGCCGCCGTAGCCGTCGCCGGCCACCGACGTCAGGAACAGGTAGCGGGCGAACGGCGCGGACTCGGTCGACGTCGCGAAGAACGCGATCTGCGCGGCGCACAGCGTCGCCAGATCGTCGTTGACGCGCGCCGCGTCGAGGTTCGGCACGACGCCGGTGTAGGCGATCTCGTGCGGGATGCCGGCCGCGACGAAGCGCTCGAGGCGAAAGCGTCCCATCTCGACCGGATGGTCGATCAGCGCGTCGTAGTCGTCGGCCCGATACGTGCCGAAGCCGTAACGCGCCGCCCCGTGCTCGGGCAGGGTCGTCGCCACCTGCCAGTCGCGGGACGCCTTGCCGTCGGGAGCGACGATGTCGACGTCGTGCGCTTCCCCGTCGCGCCCCGGGAAGCGGACGAACACGCTGGTGGCGTTGAAGAAGCCGTGCGATTCGTCGAGATGGGCGGCGCGGACCGACGCATCCCAGGCGTAGACCCGGTAGCGCACCTGCAACGGACCGCCGCAGGGCGCCGCGCGCCACGAGTGCTTGTCGAGCTTCACGAGGTCGACCGGCCGACCGCGGTCGCTGGCGGCGATCGAGACGATGTTGCGAGCGAACTCGCGGATCATGTAGCTGCCCGGGATCCACGCCGGCAGCGCGAACGCCTGTCCCGCGGGGTCGGGGTCGGACAGCTCGCAGACGACCTCGAAGTAGTGCCCCTTCGGGTCGGCCGGCGCGATGCGGTAGCGGACCGCGGCCGGTGCGGTGCGGTTGCCGATGTCGTCGCCGTCGTCTGCCCCATGCGAGGAGGCCGGATCACGCGGCGCGCGGGTCTTCTTCGTCACGCGGAACGCGCCGCGGCGGCGGCGGTCGTCGGCAGGTCGGCCGGTGTGTCGATGTCGCGCAGCACGCCCGGGTCGTCGCATTCGACGAGCCGCACGGCATGCGACGTCAGCGGCGGGCTAGCGCCGACGTCGCCGTGGAGGGGGCAGCGCGCGGCGCCGAGCGCGCGGTCGAAGGCGACCGGGTGGCCCCGTCGTCCCCGGTACGCAGCCGCGACGATCGGCGTGTCGACCGGGCGATCGCGATCGGCGAGCCCGTCGGCGACCGTCCGGATCGTTCGCGGTGCGATGAACGGCATGTCGCCGAGCGCGATCAGCCACCCTCGCGTCTTCGGGAACTCGGACCGCAACGCGGCGATACCGACCGCAATCGACGCGCCCATCCCTTCCTTCGCGCGGGCATTGCGGATCAGTCGGACCGGCAGGTCCGACAGGGCGGCCTCGAGCAGCGTCCCGCGCGACGGTACGACGACCGCGACGTGCTCGAGCGCGCTGCAGAGCGCGCGCGCCGACGCGGCGACGAGCGTCTGCCCGTCCGGAAGGCGCGCCAGCAACTTGTTCCGCCGCCCGCCCGCGTCGAAGCGTCGCCCGAACCCCGAAGCCAGCAGCAAGCCGACCACCACGCCACCCGAGAGGCTCTCCGCGGTCCAGATCGTCATTCGAGTTCCCGTCCACCGTGCGGTGGGGATCGATCGTCGTGCGGCAGCATGGCGGACCCGGTGCGATCGGTCATGGCCGGCGTCCGATCGATGCGTCGAGCGTCGCTGCCAGTCCGGTCGGATCGCGCCACTCGAAGCGCAACACCGTGGCCCGATTGCCGGCCGGCGTCACGATGGTCCGCTGGTCGACCTCGTCGCCGCCGACCGACCGGTAGAAGGAGACCGTCTTCGCGTTCGCCTGGTAGACCCACAGGTGCATCGACCAGTCCGGCCGCATCGCGGCGATCCAGTGGGCCGCCTCGGCCATCAGCCGCCGCCCGATGCCCTGGCGATGACGCTTCGGCGCGACGTGCAGGTTGTCGAGCAGCGCGCCGTATTCCGGCTCTTCGTCGAGCAGCACGCAGACGACGCCGGCGATGCCCGCCGTCTCGCCCTGCCCGTCGGCGGCGACTGCGACATGGTGCTTCTGCCGGTCGAACTTGACGAAGCGCGCCGCCCACAGGTCCTGGCGATCCTCGGTCACGTGATGGTCGAGATAGTCGTGGGCGAGGATGTGCCGATAGGTCGTTCGCCACCTGTCGGCGTGCAACGCCGCGATGGCATTGCTGTCGGCAGGCGTGGCGGGACGGACGATCATCGCTCGGACAAGAATCAGGGGGGCGGAGGACGGCGTGTCGCCCCGGAGCCGGTCGGCAGCGGGGAATTCTAGCTGCCCCGGCATCCGCAGGTCGGCAGCCGGACGCGTCGTCGTTCGGTCCGGACCGCTCACGCATTCACGTCGACGACGATCCGGCCCCGGATCCGCCCGGCCATCAACGCGAGCGCGACCGCGGCGACGATTGTAGCCACGGACTCGAAGGGCGCCCGGGCGCGCCGTGCGACGTTAATATCGACGTCCCCGCGCGCCCGGCGCCCGGTCCCTCGTCGACCTGCAACGTAACCCAACGCGCCGTGTCCCTGTTCGAGCCCGTCGAGATCGGCCCCGGTCGCGCGCCCGGCGACGTCCCGCAGTCCGTCCGGCGCGAGGCGATGCTCGAGCACCCGACGCTGGCCGCGGCCGTCCTGCACGACGGCCGGATCCGCGAGACCAACGCCCCGTGGAACGCGTTGTTCGCCGTGCCGACCGGCGTCTCCGTCGAGTCGCACGTCGCGACGCTGTTCCAGAACGTCGGCGCCGCCGACCGCTGCGAACGCGGGCTGCGGGCCGACCTCGCGGCCTACGGCTATGACGTCGCATTGTTCGGCGACCC
>CAXTDA010000455.1:0-3497 GCA_964242935.1 uncultured Burkholderiaceae bacterium
GGGATGCAGCTGCCGCAGTTGGTGCCGCACTTCAGCTCGCGTTGCAGCGTCGCGAGTCGCTCCTCGGGGACCGGGGCGTCGATGCGTTCGAGCGCGCTGCCGATGGCCGGCTCGCCGACATCGAAGCACGAACAGATCTGCCGGCCCTTGCTCGGGACGGCCACCGGCGGGCGCGAGCCGGGCTGCAGCAACAGCCGGCCGTACGACTGCGCCGGCAGTTCGTCCTGCAGCAGCGGCCGAACCCACGCCTCGGCGCTGATGTCGCCGCCGAGGACGAAGGCCTCGATGTGCGCGTCGGCGCCGTGCGGCGCGAGCCGGACCGTGCGCCGCTGGCCGCGGCGCTTGTCGACGTAGCGCAGCACCTGGCGACCGGCGAGGCCGAGCAGACGCTCGATCTCGACCAGCAACTCCTCCGGCGGTGCTTCCGCAGCCGCGGCACGGAACAGCAGTCCCGCGCGGTCGCGGCCGAACGGGACGCAGGTCGCGAACGCGAAGCGCGGCATCAGCGCCTGCAGCGCGACGCGTGCGTCGAGGGCCGCATCTTCCTGCAGCCAGGCGACGCCGAGCAGCCGCCACGGCAACTCGGCCCTGAGGATCTTGACCGCCGAGTGCTTCAGCTCGGGCTGCTTCGACGTCGGACAGTAGGTGTGCAGCGTCACGGCGTTGATGCCGAGCGACGGCGTGCCGTCGCCGTTCTGGCCGCCGAGGAACTCGTCGCCCCAGTGCATCGCGATGAAGGCCTGCGTCGCGGCGACCTGCTCGTTGTGGCGCGCCGGCAGGATCACCGAGCCGCGCCGCGACGTCACGTGGACGAGGTCGCCGTCGACGAGCTTGAGGCGTGCCATGTCGTGGACGTCGAGGTCGATCGACGGCTCGGGCACGTGGCCGAACAGGCGGCCGATGCCGGTACGGCTCATGCCGTGCCACTGGTCGCGCAGGCGGCCGGTCGTGAGCGAGAACGGATAGCGCGCGTCGCGCGGCTCGGCGACCGGCTTGTACGGCGCGTCGACGAAGCGGGCGCGCCCATCGTCGGTCGGAAAGACGCCGTCGCCGTAGAGACGCGCCGTGCCGCCGGCCGCGCCGTCGGGGAACGGCCATTGTTCGGGAGTCGCGGCGAGCCGCGCGTAGCTGAGGCCGGTGATGTCGAGGTCACGGCCCCGCGTGGTTTCGCGATGCTCGTTCCAGACCGACTCGGCGTCGGCGTACGGGAACAGCGTCGGCAGGCCCGGCCGCATGCGCGCTTCGAGGCGCTGCCCGACGTCCGCCGCGATGCGCCAGTCGTGCCGCGCGTCGCCGGCCGCGGGGACCGCGGCGTTCATGCGGCTGATGCGCCGCTCGCTGTTCGTGACGGTGCCGTCCTTCTCGCCCCACGTCGTCGCCGGCAGCAGCAGGTCGGCGTATCGGCAGGTCGCGGTCGTCGAGAACGCCTCCTGCACGACGACCCACTCGGCGCGCTCGAGCGCCCGCCGCACCGCCGACTGTCGCGGCATCGACTGCGCGGGATTCGTGCAGACGATCCACAGCGCGCGGATCTCGCCGTCGGCCGCGGCCTCGAAGAGGTCGATTGCCGTCTTGCCGCGCCCCGACGCAACGACCGGCACGCCCCAGAGCGCGGCGACCTCGGCGCGATGGACGGGGTTGTCGAGGTCGCGATGGCCAGACAGCGCGGTCGCCATGCCGCCGACCTCGCGCCCGCCCATCGCGTTCGGCTGGCCGGTCAACGAGAACGGACCCGACCCGGCGCGGCCGATCTTGCCGGTCGCGAGGTGCAGGTTGATCAGCGCGGCGTTCTTCATCGTGCCGCTCGAGCTCTGGTTGAGGCCCTGGCAGTAGAGCGACAGCGCCTCCTTGCCGACCTCGCCGAACCAGCGCGCCGTCTGCACCAGCGCGGCCTCGTCGATGCCGCACAGTTGGGCGGTCTCCTTCGGCGAGAAGTCGCGGACGCGATCGCGCAGCGCCTCGAAGCCGGTCGTGTGCGCGGCGACGAACGCGTGGTCGACCATGCCTTCCCACAGCATCAGGTGCAGCAGGCCGTTGAAGAAAGCGACGTCGGTGCCCGGCAGCAGCGGGAGATGGAGATCGGCGATCTCGGCGGTCTCGGTGCGTCGCGGGTCGGCGACGACGATGCGCATCGACGGGCGCCGGGCCTTCGCGTCCTCGAGCCGGCGGAACAGGATCGGATGCGCGTAGGCCATGTTCGAGCCGACGATCAGGACCAGGTCCGCATGGTCGAAGTCCTCGTACGAGCACGGCGGCGAGTCCGCGCCCAGCGTCTGCTTGTAGCCCATCACGGCGCTGCTCATGCAGAGGCGCGAATTGGTGTCGACGTTGTTGGTGCCGATCAGGCCTTTCGCGAGCTTGTTGAAGACGTAGTAGTCCTCGGTCAGCAGCTGTCCCGACAGGTACAGGCCGACGGCATCGGGGCCGTGCGCCTCGATGATCCCTGCGAAGCGCTCCGCGTTCTCGTCGAGCGCCTCGTCCCACGACACCGCGGCGAGGGCGCCGCCGCGTCCGGCGCGGCGCTGCGGATGGAGCAGTCGCGTGTGCCGCGTGATCGTCTCGGTCGTGGTGAGATGGAGCGTGCTGCCCTTCGTACAGAGTCGGCCGAAGTTGGCCGGATGCGCCGGATCGCCGCGGACGCCGGTGATCTGCGCGCCATCGCTCTCGACGATCACACCGCAGCCGACGCCGCAGTAGGGACAGGTGGAGCGCGTTTCAGCCATGACGTTCAGCCAGGACCGGTCGTGCCACCGATGCACGCTCCGACGAACGCACCATCAGCTCACGGCCGTTCGGCAGACGCGGTCTCGGCGCCGATCGGAGCGCCTTCGTACACCGTCGGCCGTCCGATCGCGGTCGTCCGCAGCTCTTCCTCGTCGAGGAACACGTCGCCGTCGACGACCTGCACCGCGAACTTCGTCGTGCACCCGACGTCGGGCGCCTTCGCGCAGCCGTCTTCGAGGCCGATCGTCCAGTTGTGCAGCGGGCAGGCCACGCTCTCGCCGAACACGATGCCCTGCGACAGCGGGCCGCCGCGATGCGGGCAACGGTCGAGCAGCGCGAAGACGCGGTCCTGGCCGTTCCGGAAGATCGCGACGTCGACGCTGCCCGGCCGGGCGACGCGGCGCGAGCCGAGCACCGCGATGTCGTCGACGCGGCAGATCCGCTTCCAGTCGCCGCTCATCCGATCACCCCGACCGGCTCGAACTGACGCACGTCGACCTTGGCCTTGTCGAAGTCGAACCACGGGTCCGGCTCGCCGTCGAGCGAGAACTTGAGGCGTTCCCACAACGCGACGCGGTTGGCGGCATCGTCGAGGATCTTCGCCTTCACGTAGTCGAGGCCGACCCGCGACACGTAGTGCACGGTGCGATCGAGATACCAGCCCTCCTCGCGATAGAGCTGCAGGAACGCGCCCGCGTACTCGAGCACCTCCTCGGCGGTCTTCAGCTTGCAGAAGAAGTGCGCGACCTCGGTCTTGATGCCGCCGTTGCCGG
>CAXTDA010000456.1:0-3461 GCA_964242935.1 uncultured Burkholderiaceae bacterium
CTTCTGATCGGGGGGACCGCCGGTGCCGCCCGCCCGGCGGTCCCCCCGATCAGAAGGGCGGCCTGACATGTACACGCATCTCGTCACGACACCGGCAGCCGAACGCTTCCACGAATCGCAATCGCAGCGCGACGCGTTGCGGTCGCACGCCGACCAGACCGTCAACGCGCTGACGATCGACGTCGAGGACTACTTCCAGGTCAGCGCGTTCGCCCCGTTCATCGAGCGCGGCGCGTGGGACGGCATCCCGTGCCGGGCCGAGGCCAACGTCGAACGCATCCTGGCGCTGCTCGCGGAACACGGCGCGAAGGCGACGTTCTTCACGCTCGGCTGGATCGCCGAGCGGCACCCGGGCATCGTCCGCGCGATCGTCGCCGAGGGCCACGAGCTCGCGAGCCACGGCTACGGTCACCAGCGCGCTTGTGACCAGTCGCGCGCCGAGTTCACCGACGACATCGTGCGCGCGAAGGCGCTGCTCGAGGACATCGGCGGGGTCGCCGTGCGCGGCTATCGCGCGCCGAGCTTCTCGATCAATCGCGCCAACCTGTGGGCGCTCGAATGCATTCGCGACACCGGTCACCGCTACAGCTCGAGCATCTATCCGGTCCGCCACGATCACTACGGGATGCCCGACGCGCCGCGCTTCGCGTACGCATCGCTGCCCGACCTGGTCGAGGTGCCGGTGACGACCGTCGAGCTGTTCGCCCGCAACTGGCCGGCCGGCGGCGGGGGCTACTTCCGCCTGCTGCCGTATGCGTTGTCGCGCTGGATGCTCCAGCGCGTCAACCGCGTCGACGGCGAGCCGTGCATGTTCTATTTCCATCCGTGGGAGATGGACCCGGCGCAGCCGCGCGTGGCCGGCATCGACGCGAAGACGCGCTTTCGGCACTACGTCAACCTCGGCCGCATGGAAGAACGCCTCGGGCAGCTGCTGGCGGACTTCCGTTGGGATCGCGTCGACCGGGTGTTCCTGCGGAACGCCGACTGAACGATCCGGATCGAACGCCACCGATCCCCGAGACCATCCGCCGTCCCCCACGTCTTCCTATCCGAATCGCGCTGCAGATGAACGCCGAATCCTTCCAGACCCTTCGAACCGCCGCCGGAACGCCGTTCGCGATGCTCGACGCCGCGCGTCCGACGGCGTCGCACGCGTCGAGCCACGCGGCCGACGTCGTCCCCGTCGCCGGGCGGACCGTCGTGCGCGAGATGGGGACCGCCGACGCCGCCCGCTGGGATGCGTTCGTGCGCTCGGCGCCCGACGCGACGTTCTTCCATCGCGCCGCCTGGCGCGACGTCATCGAGACCGTCTTCGGCCATCGCACCGTGTTTCTGTATGCCGAGCGGGCCGGGCGCATCGTCGGCGTGCTGCCGCTCGCGCGCCAGAAGAGCCTGCTGTTCGGTGACGCGCTGATCTCGCTGCCGTTCTGCGTCTATGGCGGCGTCGTCGCGGACGACGAGCCGACCGCGAACGCGCTGCTCGATGCGGCGGAGGCTCGTGCGAGCGACCTCGGCGTCGGCCACCTCGAATGCCGCGGGATGCGCCGCGCCCGCGCGTCGTGGGCGACGACCGATCTCTACGTCACGTTCCGGAAGACGATCGTCGCCGACGCCGACGCGAACCTGCTCGCCATCCCGCGGAAGCAGCGGGCGATGGTCCGGAAGGGCATCAAGGCCGGGCTCGTCAGCGTGGTCGACGACGACCTCGACCGCTTCTTCGCGCTTTACGCGGACAACGTCCATCGCCACGGGACGCCGGGGCAGTCGCGCCGTTACTTCGAGACGCTGCGCGACACGTTCGGCGCCGACTGCCGCGTGCTCACGGTCGTGACGCCGGCCGGCAAGCCGGTCTCGAGCGTGATGAGCTTCCGGTTCCGCGACGAGGTGCTGCCGTACTACGCGGGCGACGACGTCGCGTCGCGCGAGACCGCAGCCAACGACTTCAAGTACTGGGAACTGATGCGCCGCTCGGCCGAGGCCGGCGTCACGCTGTTCGACTACGGCCGCAGCAAGGTCGGCACCGGCCCGTACGACTTCAAGCGCAACTGGGGCTTCACGCCGCAGCCGCTCGCGTACGAGTACAAGCTGGTCCGCGCGCCGAAGGTGCCCGAGAACAACCCGCTGAACCCGAAGTACCGGGCGTTCATCGCGCTCTGGCAGCGGATGCCGCTGCCGGTCGCGAACCGCCTCGGACCGCTGCTCGCGAAGAGCCTCGGCTGATGGACGACCTCCTCTTCCTCGCGCATCGCATCCCGTACCCGCCGAACAAGGGGGACAAGCTGCGTTCGTACCATGTGCTCAAGCACCTGGCGAAGCGCTATCGCGTCCATGTCGGCACGTTCGTCGACGACCCCGCCGACTGGCGGCACGTCGACACCGTGAAGGCGCTCTGCGGCGGCGAGACGCTGTGCCTGCCGCTGTCGCCGCGCACCGCGCGCCTCAGGAGCGCGGTCGGTCTCGCGACCGGCGAGGCGCTCGCGTTGCCGTACTACCGCGACGCGCGGATGACCCGCTGGGTCGAGGACCTGGTCGCCCGCCGCCGCGTGCGCCGCGCGGTCGTGTTCTCGTCGCCGATGGCGCAATACGTCAACGACCTCGACGACGTCGATCGCCTGATCGACTTCGTCGACGTCGACTCGGACAAGTGGAACCAGTACGCGAAGACGAGCGGCCGTGCGATGGCCTGGCTGTATCGTCGCGAGGCCGAGCGCCTGCTGCAGTTCGAGCGCTACAGCGCGTCGCGCGCGGTCGCGAGCGTGTTCGTGACGAAGCCCGAGTCCGCGCTGTTCCGCAAGCTCGCCGGCGACCTCAGTTCGCCGGTGATCACGGTCGAGAACGGCGTCGACGCGGAGTTCTTCTCGCCGCAGCACGCCGACCTGCCCGACGGGTGGCGCCATCCGCGACAGCACGCGGCCAACCGCAGCATCGTCTTCACCGGCGCGATGGACTACAAGCCGAACATCGATGCGGTGGCCTGGTTCAGCCGCGAGGTGATGCCGCTGATCCGTCATCGACTGCCCGACGCGACGTTCTGGATCGTCGGAGCGCGGCCGACGGCCGAGGTCCGCTCGCTCGCGCGGGACCAGGAGATCCACGTGACCGGGACCGTCGCGGAGGTGCGGCCGTATCTGGCGCACGCCGGCGTCGTCGTCGTCCCGATGCGGCTCGCGCGCGGCATCCAGAACAAGGCGCTCGAGGCGATGGCGATGGGCGCGGCGACCGTCGTGTCGATGACCTCCGCGCTGGCGTTGAACGCGGTCCCGGGGCGCGACTTCCAACTCGCCGACGACGCCGACTCGTTCGCGCGCGCGGTGGTCGAACTGCTCGGCGATCCGGCGGCCCGCGAGCGGCTCGGTCGGGCCGGACGCGAGGCCGTGCTCGAGAATTACGACTGGTCGCGCAACCTCGCGCGCATCGATCGCTGCTTCGACTCCGGGTTCGATCGCAGCGTGGACCAGCTG
>CAXTDA010000457.1:0-3453 GCA_964242935.1 uncultured Burkholderiaceae bacterium
GTCGACCGCGGCGTCGGCCTGGACGTGGCCCGCGGCCGGCAAGCCGGTCAACGTGTTCGGAGACGGCAAGTCGAAGGGCATCGATATTCCCGGCAAGGCCGGCGATGCGATCGTCGCCGCCGCCGATGGGAAGGTGACGTTCTCGGGCACCGGGGTGCGCGGCTACGGCAGCTTCATCATCGTCCAGCACACGCCGGAGCTGCTGTCGGTCTACGCGCACAACCGTGTCAACCTCGTCAAGGAAGGCGCGCTCGTCACGAAGGGCCAGCGGATCGCCGAGATGGGCAACAGCGAGAGTGACGCCGTGAAGGTGCACTTCGAGATCCGGAGCGACAGCAAGCCGGTCGATCCGCTCAAGTACCTGCCGGCGCGTTGATGAGGACAGGGCGCTGAGGGCGTCGCGTTGACGCCGGTCCTGGTCTTCGACCTCGAGACCGTTCCCGACGTCGCGGGCCTGCGACGCCTGAACGCATCGTGGGATATTGCGCTGAGCGACCTCGAAGTCGCCGAGCGCGCGGTCGCCGAACGCGAGGCCGCGGGCGGTCGCCGTTTCCTGCCGCACTACCTGCAGCGCATCGTCGCGATCTCGTGCGTGTTCCGCGACGACGACGGCCTGCGCGTGCGTTCGCTCGGCGAGCCCGGCGACGGCGAGGCGAAGCTGATCCACGACTTCTTCAAGACGGTCGACCGCTACACGCCGCAACTGGTGTCGTGGAACGGCGGCGGTTTCGACCTGCCGGTGCTGCACTACCGCGGGTTGGTCCACGGGATCGCCGCCGGCCGCTACTGGGACCTCGGCGACGACGATCGCGACTTCAAGTTCAACAACTACATCGGTCGGTATCACACGCGTCATCTCGACCTGATGGACGTGCTCGCGATGTATCAACCGCGAGCCGCCGCGCCGCTCGACGCGCTCGCGAAGCTCTGCGGATTCCCCGGCAAGCTCGGGATGGACGGCAGCCAGGTCTGGCGTGCGTTCACCGAAGGGCGGCTGTCGGAGATCCGCGACTATTGCGAGACCGACGTCATGAACACCTGGATGATGTATTGCCGCTTCCAGGTGATGCGCGGCGTCCACAGCAGCGCGCACTTCGAGGCCGAGGTGGCGCTCGCGAAGGCGCTGCTCGCATCGCTGCCGGGCGCCCACTGGCGTGAGTACCTGGCCGCGTGGAAGGCCTCGTCGCCTTGAGCCGCGCCTTCCGTCGCCCGAAGCAACGGCAAGCCGCGCCAACCGATCCCTGCGCGGCCGACGCGCCGACGCTGTGGATCGAGTCGCTCGACCACGAGGGCCGCGGCGTCGGGCATGCGAACGGCAAGGTGATCTTCGTCGACGGCGCGCTCGCCGGCGAACGGGTCGGCTATGCGAGCCGGCGCAGCAAGCCGAGCTACGAAGTCGCCGACGTCGGCCGCATCCTGAAATCCAGCGCGGCGCGCGTGGTGCCGCGCTGCCCGCATTTCGGCGTCTGCGGCGGTTGCTCGATGCAGCATCTCGACGCGGCGTCGCAGGTCGCGGTCAAGCAGCGCATCCTCGAGGACAACCTCTGGCACCTCGGCAAGGTGAAGGCCGAACGCATCCTGCCGCCGATCCACGGACCCGCGTGGGGCTACCGGCACCGGGCCCGGTTCTCCGTGCGGCTGGTCGAGAAGAAGGGCGGCGTGCTGGTCGGCTTCCACGAGCGGCGAAGCAGCTTCGTCGCCGACATGCGCGAATGCCACGTCGTGCCGAAGTCGGTGTCCGACCTGCTGGTCCCGCTTCGCGCGCTCGTGGCGGCGCTGTCGATCGCCCGCCGCCTGCCGCAGATCGAGCTCGCGATCGGCGAGGGCGACTCGCCGCGCGACCTCGTCGTCGTGCTCGTGTTGCGCATCCTCGAGCCGCTGCTGCCGGGCGACGAGGCGAAGCTCCTGGACTTCGCGTCCCGTCACGGCGTCGTGTTCTGGGTCCAGCCGAAAGGGCCCGAGACGGCGGTGCCGCTCGCGGCGGGGTCGCCCGCCGAGCTGTCGTACGCGCTGCCGGAGTTCGGCGTCCGCATCCACTTCCAGCCGACCGACTTCACGCAGGTCAACGCCGCGATCAATCGAGTGCTCGTCGGACGCGCGTTGCGGCTCCTCGACGCGCAGCCCGGCGACCGCGTCGCGGACCTGTTCTGCGGCCTGGGCAACTTCTCGCTCGCGATCGCCCGCACCGCGCGCGAGGTCGTCGGCATCGAAGGCAGCGCGGCGATGACGCGGCGCGCGGCGGTCAACGCGACGCGGAACGGGCTCGCGGCCACGACCTCGTTCGAGGTGGCCGACCTGTTCGCGGTCGACACGCCGTATTTCGTGCGGCTCGGGCGGTTCGACCGGATGTTGATCGATCCGCCGCGCGAGGGGGCGCTCGCGGTGGCAAGGGCGCTGGCGGCGCTTGACGACGATGCGGCACCGCGCCGCATCGTCTACGTGTCGTGCAATCCGTCGACGCTCGCCCGCGATGCCGCCGTGCTGACGCACGAGGGCCCCTACGTCCTGCGCGAGGCCGGCATCGTCAACATGTTCCCGCAGACGTCGCACGTCGAGTCGATCGGCGTGTTCGACCGTCGTTGAAGCCGGCGGCCAAGAAAAAACCCGCCGAAGCGGGTCTTTTCCGGAGCGACACTGGATCAGTCGCGGTTGCCGCCGAAGATCCCGAGGATCGAGAGCAGGCTCGTGAACACGTTGTAGACGTCGAGGTAGATCGCGAGCGTCGCGCTGACGTAGTTCGTCTCGCCGCCGTTGATCACGCGCTGGACGTCGTACAGCATGAACGCCGAGAAGATGACGATCGCGAGCACCGAAATCGTCAGCATCAGCGCCGGCATCTGCAGGAAGACGTTGGCGACGGCCGCGACGAGGATCGTGATCGCCCCGACCATCAGCCACTTGCCCATCCCGCTGAAGTCGCGCTTGCTGACGGTCGCGATCGTCGCCATCGCACCGAAGATGACCGCGGTGCCGCCGAACGCCATCGTGATCAGCGAGACGCCGTTCGAGAAGCCGAGGATGTGCGCGAGCAGCCGCGACAGCATCACGCCCATGAAGAACGTGAAAGCGAGCAAGAGCGCGACGCCGACGCCGCTGTCCTTGAACTTCTCGATCGCGAACATCAGGCCGAACGCGCCGACGAGGAAGACGATCATCGACATCCCGGGGCTCGCGCTCATCACCCCGGCGACGTTGAACGCGATGCCGGCCCAGGCGCCGAGCACCGTCGGGATCAGCGACAGCGCGAGCAGCCAGTAGGTGTTGCGCAGTACCCGGTTGCGGGCCAGCAGCGACGTGGATGCACCGGCACCGAACCCGTACGGATTCGCCGGTTGCAGATTGCGGTTCAGATCGTTGTTCATTGAGGCTCCTCGAGACAGGACGTGCAGTGTCGAAAATCGCGGCGCATCGACGGATTGCAAGCCGCGCCGATGATACTGCACTACGACTGGG
>CAXTDA010000458.1:0-3453 GCA_964242935.1 uncultured Burkholderiaceae bacterium
GCGCGCGGGCCCGCGTGTCGTCGGTGGACCCGTTGTCGACCACGAGCACCTCGTCGGCGCCGGCGGCCAGCACTTCGCGGACGACGTCGCCGATCGCGTCGGCCTCGTTCAGGCAGGGGATCACGACCGAGACGAAGCGTTCGCCGCCGGGCAGATGCATCAGCGGACCGGGGCGGTGTCGCTGCGCCGCTTCGGGAGGAAGCGGCGCGTCGCGGGCGCGTCGGCCCCGTCTTCCGCCGCGAACGACGGTCGACGTCCGTCGATCTCGTCCTCGAGCATGCGCAGCGACGCGGCGTCGTCGACGTCGTACCAGCCGGGCACGTCGACGACCGCCAGCCCGAGCTCGGCCGCGCGCTCGACCGTCAGGCGATGGACGGCCGCCGTGCTCCACGGGATGTCGTCGAAGAGGCGCGCGTGCGGCTTCGACAGGCCGATCAGCGTGTAGCCGCCGTCGTGCGCGGGGCTGAGCACCACCTGGTCGCGGGCGCGGACGGCGTCGACCGCGGCGCGCAGGATCGAGCCCGGCAGCGTCGGGCTGTCCGAGTTGACGAGGATCGCGCCGTCGTGGGTTTCGAGCAGGTCGTGCATCCCGCAGAGCAGGCGCTCGCCGAAGCCGTCGCCGCGTTGCGGATGGATCGCGAAGCCGGGCGGCAGCAGCGACCGCAACGCCGCTTCCGAGCCGATCGGCGTGTACAGCGCGCAGCCGGTCACGTCGCCGTCGCGCGCCAGCGAAGCGATGGTCCGCGCGAGGTCCTCGATGAAGCAGGCCGACAGCGCCGCGCACTCGTCGGGCCGGAGCGGCGGCGCGAGGCGCGTCTTCGACTGGCCCGCCGCGGGCGTCTTGCAGGTGATCGCGACGGCGACGGTCCGCGAAGGGCTGGTCAAGCGAGCGCCTGTTCGAGGTCGGCCAGCAGGTCGTCGGGGTCTTCCAGCCCGATCGACAGGCGGAGCAGGTCCGACGGACACGGCGTGCCGGCGCCCTCGATCGACGCGCGGTGCTCGATCAGGCTCTCGACGCCGCCGAACGACGTGGCCCGCTGCCAGAGGCGGACCCGCGATGCGACTTCGATCGCCGCTTCCTCGCCGCGCTTCATGCGAAGCGACAGCATCCCGCCGAAGAGGCCGTTCATCTGCCGTGCCGCGATCGCGTGGCCGGGATGCGCGTGCAGCCCGGGATACAACACGCTCGCAACCGCCGCGTGGTCGTCCAGTCGCTCGGCGAGCCGGCTCGCGGTCCGGCACTGCTCGCGCAGGCGAACGTCGAGCGTCCGCATCCCGCGCATGAGCAGCCACGCCTCGAACGGACCGAGGATCGCGCCGAGCTGTCCGCGAACCTTCAACACCGACTGCCACAACGCCGATTCGGCGGCGACGACCACGGCGCCGGCGATCACGTCGGAGTGACCGTTCAGGTACTTCGTCGCCGAGTGGACGACGATGTCGGCGCCGAGCTCGATCGGTCGCGTGATGATCGGCGTCGACACCGTCGAATCGACGCAGAGCAGCGCGCCCGCCGCGTGTGCAATCGCGGCGATGGCCGCGATGTCGGTCACGGTCCAGAGCGGATTGCTCGGCGTCTCGATCCAGAAGACGCCGGTCTCGCCCGGTCGCACCGCTCCCTCGACCGCCGCGAGGTCCGACGTGTCGACGAAGCTGACCGTGTGCCCGTAGCGGCCGACCTCGGCCAGCCACTCGCGAAATCCCCAGTACGTCACTTCCGAGACGATGACGTGCGTCGGCTTGTCGAGCGCGAGCAGGACCGACGTCGCCGCCGCCATGCCCGAGCCGAACACGCACGCCGCGGCGCCGCCTTCGAGCGCGGCGAGGATCGCCTCGACCTGCTGCACGGTCGCGTTGTCGGTCCGCCCGTAGACGAACCCGGACGGGTAGCCGTTGTCCGGGCCGCGCAGGAACGTGTTCGACAGGTGGACCGGCGGGATCAATGCGTGGGTGGTCGGATCGCCTGCGCCCAGCGCCTGTGCCAGGATGGTTCGTGCCTTCAGGACCGACCAATGCTCTTCTTCCATGATTCCCTGAACGTTCCGCACGGGCGCGTGCGGAGATTGCGGAGGCGACCGTCGCCCGAGACGGCAGGGTAACGAGGATCGGCGACGACGCTGGTCGAAGCGATCGTGCGGATTCTTACAGAATCGCCCGCGGGCAGGATCGCGCAACACGTCGACGGGTCCGGTACGCATCGCGGGCGTGTTTGGAGTCGCCGGTTCGTCGCGTCGTTCCCGAGCGGACCACGAGCCGCGTCCGGGTCGTCTTCCCGTCGATACTGGCCGCCTGCCCCGCAAAATCCGCCCGATGAAGATCGCCACCTGGAACATCAACGGCATCAACCGCCGGCTGCCGCTGTTGCTGGACTGGCTCGCCCGCGCGAAGCCCGACATCGTCGCATTGCAGGAAACGAAGTGCACCGATGCGGACTTCCCGATGGCCGCGCTGGCGGACGCAGGATACGGCGCCTGCCACGTCGGCCAGCGCACCTGGAACGGCGTCGCATTGCTCGCTCGCGACGCCGATCCGATCGTCGTGCGGAAGTCGCTGCCGGGCGACGACGACGATCGCCAGAGCCGCTACGTCGAGGCGGCGATCCACGGCCTGCTGGTCGCGTCGATCTACCTGCCCAACGGCAATCCGCAGCCGGGGCCGAAGTTCGACTACAAGCTCGCCTGGTTCGAGCGGCTGCTGCGGCATGCGGCGGAGCTGCTCGAGACCGGTGTGCCGGTCGCGCTGGTCGGCGACTTCAACGTCGTCCCGACCGCCGCCGACATCTACCGCACCACGTCGTACGACGACAACGCGTTGCTGCAGCCGGCCGCTCGCGCTGCGTACGCGCAGCTGCTGGAACAGGGTTGGACCGACGCGGTGCGCGCCTGCCATCCCGACGCGACGACGATCTACACGTTCTGGGGCACGGTCCGCCAGCGCTGGCCGCGCGATGCCGGCTTGCGGATCGACCACCTGCTATTGAGCGCGGCCCTCGCGAGCACGCTCAGCGATGCCGGGGTCGATCGCGACGAGCGCGGTCGGGCCGGCGCGAGCGATCACGCGCCCGCGTGGGCCACGCTCGACTTCGACTGAAGCCAGCGCGTCGTCAGGTCGAGCATCGCGGCCAGCACCGCCGCGTCGGTCGTCCCGCTCGACTTCCTCACATGGAAGGCATGGTCGGCATCGTCGATCGCATGCAGCGTGGCGCGGATTCCGAGCGACGCGACCACGGGCTCCAGCAACGCGGGGAGGGCGAGCGCATCACGCGTGCCTTGCAGGAACAGCATCGGGCAGTCGACCGCGGCGAGGTGCGCAGCGCGCTCGATCGACGGCTTTCCGGCCGGATGCAGCGGAACGCCGACGAAGACGAGTCCGCGCACGCCGGCGAGCGGCGCGGCCGCCTGGGCCCGCGACGTCATGCGACCGCCGAACGACTTGCCGCCGGCGAAGCACGGC
>CAXTDA010000459.1:0-3448 GCA_964242935.1 uncultured Burkholderiaceae bacterium
GTCTGGGGAAGCCAACCGACCCTGGGCGTAGCGGAAGGAACAACCGGCTGTTCATGGAGGCTGTGCTGTGGATCGCGTGCACGGGCAGTCCGTGGCGCGCTCTGCCGGCGCGGTTCGGCAACTGGCGAACCGCCGTCCGGCGCTTCCGCGCAGGCTTCGCCGCAACGGCGTCTTCGAGCGCCGTCGACGCCGCCGCGGCGACGTCGATCTCCGGCGACGCCGGCGGGTGCAGCGCCTGGATCTCGCGGAGCGACGTCAGCAGATGCTCCACGATCTCGTGCGACTCGGCCTGCGACAGCACGCGGCGGCATGCGGTGATGCCGAACTCCATCTGGCCGTCGTAGCTCTGCACCGTGATGTTGAGCGACGTGCCGTGATACGGGATCGAGACCGGGTAGTAGTGCGCCATCCGCGCGCCGGCCATGTAGAGCGGCACCGGGATGCCGGGCACGTTCGAGATGACGACGTTGGCCATCGGCGGCAGGCGGCTCGCGAGGTCGGATCGCCCGTAGAGCGACGCGAGTCCGGTCATCATCCACGGCGACCCGGTGATCGGCACGTCGGCGCCGAGCACCGGCTTCAGCTCGCTGACCACCGCCTTCGCCGCCTCGGACGACGCATGGATCGCCTTGAAGCGTTCGGCCGGATCGGCGAGGTCGGTCGCGAGGTCGACGCGGATCGCCGACACCTGGTTGTTGTTCGAATCGTCGTCGGCGGCACGCAGGCTGACCGGAACCATCGCGATCAGCGACTTCGCGGGCAGCAGGTTGCGATCGGCCAGGAAACGTCGAAGCGCGCCGCTGCACATCGCCATCACGACCGTGTTGACGGTACCGCCGACCTGCTTCCCGAGTGCCTTGACCTCGGCGAGCGGCAGCGACAGCACGCTGTACGACCGCTGGTTCGTGATGGATACGTTGAAGATCGTCTTCGGCGCCATCGCGAGATCGAGGTTGCGGCCGCCCGGCGCCGTGTTGCGGAGCGCGATCATCTCGCCCACGGCCTGCAACGCCTTCGCGGCCTGCGGCAGCATGCGGCCGAGCTTCTCGTACTGCGCGATCGAGTTCAAGATCGCGGCCTGCAGCAGCTCGGCGACGCCGAGCTGATAGTTGCCGGTTGCGCGTGCCTGGCGCGGCGGCCGCACCTCGCGCACCGCCGGCGACAGGTCGTAGAGCACCTTCGCGAGCTCGACGCCGGCCTTGCCGTCGATCCCGCTGTGATGCGCCTTCGTGTAATACGCGACCTGGCCGTTCGCGAGGCCGTCGATGATGTAGACCTCCCAGAGCGGCCGGCTGCGATCGAGCAGGCTGGAGTGCAGGCGGCCGACCAGGATCTCCAGGTCGGCCATCGTCCCGGGCTTCCGCAACGTGGCCTGCCGCACGTGATAGTCGAGGTCGATGTCGTCGTCCTCGATCCACACCGGCTCGGCGAGCTCGAACGGCATCGGCGCGAGCTTCCGGTGGAACACGCTGATTAGGTGCATGCGCTTGCCGATCAGCGTCTTCACGTCGTCGTAGTAGCTGCCGTCGTAGCCGTCCGGCAGGTCGAACAGCATCAGGCTGCCCACGTGCATCGGCGTCTCGGCCGTCTCGAAGTGGAGAAAGGACGCGTCGACGGCGCTCAGGTGGTCCACGGCATGCTCCTGCAGGAAGGGACGAGGGTGACGCGAGGGTACGCGGGGACGAAAAGGCGGCAGATCAAGGCGCCGCCGCGACCGCGATCCGCGCGCGCTTCTTCTCCTCCTCCTCGTACAACTCCTTCTTCGACAGCTTGCCGACCGCCGTCTTCGGCAATTCGGCGCGGATGTCGAGCGCCTGCACCATCTCGTGCTTGCCGAGACGATCCTTGAGGAAGGCCTGCAGCGCCGGAAGCGTGAACGGCTCGGCATTCGGCTTCAGCTTGACGAACGCCTTCGGCGACTGGCCGCGATAGTCGTCGTGGATGCCGATCACCGACACCTCGGCCACCGCCGGATGCTCGTGGATCGCTTCCTCCAGGTTGCGCGGGTACACGTTGAAGCCGCTGCAGAGGATCATGTCCTTCGTGCGATCGACGATGAACACGAAGCCATCGTCGTCCATGTAGGCCACGTCGCCGGTCCGCATGAAGCCGTCGAACGTCGTCACCGCCTCGGTCGCCCTCGGGTTGTTCCAGTAGCCCTTCATCACGTTCGGTCCGCTGATGCACATCTCGCCGCGCTCGCCGAGCGGCACGTAGCGCGTCGGGTCCTCGAGGTCGAGCATGCGGATCGCGATGCGCGGCAGCGGGATGCCGCACGAGCCGGCCTTCCGCTTGCCCTCGATCGGCGTGAAGGTCCCGGTGGGCGATGTCTCGGTCATGCCCCAGCCTTCGCTCAGCTTGCAGCCGGTCGTCTCGGCGAAGCGCCGTGCCACCTCGAGCGGCAGCGGCGCGCCACCGGAGCCGCATTGCTTCAGGGAGCCCAGGTCGTACGACGCAGTGCGCGGGTCGTTGATCAATGCCGTGAACATCGTCGGCACGCCGGGGAAGATCGAGACCTTCTTGGTCGACAGGTCGCGCAGCACCGCTTCGACGTCGAAGCGTGCGTGCAGGATCATCTCGGCCGCGGCGCGGACGCCGAACAGCATGTTGACGGTCAGCGCGAAGATGTGGAACGGCGGCAGGACCGAGAGCCCGCGCTCCTCGCCTTCCTTCAGCACCCCGGCGGCGCTCTCCCAATACTGCGCGCACGCGGCGACGAGGTTGCCGTGCGTCAGCATCGCGCCCTTCGGCAAACCGGTCGTGCCGCCCGTGTACTGCAGGACCGCGATCGCCTGGGCGGGATCGTCGATCGCGTGTTCGTCGAAACGCCCGTCGTTGTCGAGCAGCGCCGCGAAGCGCAGGTGCCGATCGTCGTGGGCCACGTCGGCGAGCTGCTTCCCCGCCCGCATCTGCGCCTGCACCGCGTCGGGCGCCGGCGACATCTCGCCGAGGTTGCCGACGACCAGCTTCTTCAGGCGCGTGCGGCCGAGCATGCCGGCCATCTGCGGATAGAGGCTCGCGAGGTCGAGCGTCACCAGCACGTCGGTGCGGCTGTCCTCGATCTTGTGCTCGAGGACGCGGGCCGCGTCGAGCGGCGAATAGTTGACGACCGTCCCACCCGCCTTCAGCGCCCCGAAGAACGCGATGTAGTAGTGCGGCGTGTTCGGCAGGAAGAGGCCGACATGGATGCCGGGCCCGACGCCGAGACGCTGGAAGCCGGCGGCTGCCTGGTCCACCAGCGCCAGCAGCTCGCGGTACGTCGTCCGCCGGTTCATGAACTCCAGCGCCGGACGATCCGGGTAGCGCGACGCGGTCTCGTCGAGCAACCGGTAGACCGGCTTCGGGTCGATCGGCAGGTCCCAGCGCACACCGGCCGGATAGGACTTGATCCACGGCATCTCTTGCATCGTCGTCTCCTGCGGGATGATCCCGTCTGTCAGATGGCCGT
>CAXTDA010000460.1:0-3448 GCA_964242935.1 uncultured Burkholderiaceae bacterium
GAGCAGGGGGGGGAGTACCTGGCCCGCGGGCCGCCGCGCGAGGGGGGGCGCGGACCCGGATTCGTGCGGCGCGGGCCGCCGTCGGACGCGTTGGAACTGGCGGGGCGACGCCGTCGCGATGCCGCCGACGGCGCGGAGCGTCGCCGTGAGCCGCCACCTGTCGACGGCGATCTGCAAGGCGGACCGCAGCCGCCGTTCGTGGAGGAGCTTTTCCGGGAGCGGGGCGGACCGGGCGGACCGAACCGCATGCGACTGCTGGCGTCGCTCCCGGCGAACGCGACCACCCGCGAACCGGCCGACCTGGCGTTGCCGCAGGTCGCGCGCGGCCTCCGCGACGAATACGGCGCGGATGCGCTCCGCTTCACCGACGAGCCGGTCCCCGCCGTCTGGGTTCACATGGCGTCGGTCGACTGGTGGCTGATGCTGCCGTTCGCGCGCTACTCGTCGCCGCCGATACCGTGGCCGATCCTGACCGCGACGCTGGTCGCGGTGGCGGTGATGGGCGGCCTGGTCGGCCTCTACAGCTTCCACCTGTCGCGACCGCTGCGGGCGCTTTCCGATGCGGCGGCGAACTACCGGGTCGGCCAGCGTCCCGAGTTGCCGCTGACCGGCCCCGACGAGATCCGCGCGGTGACGATGCAGTTCAACGCGATGGCCGAACGCCTCGAGCGCGACGACGCCGAGCGACGCGTGATGCTGGCCGGCCTGCCGCACGACCTCCGGGCGCCGCTCGCGCGCGCGCGCCTCCGACTCGAGCTGATGGACGACGGGCCGGACAGCCCGAAGACCGGGCTGCAGCGCGACCTCGCCGAAGTCGGCCGCATCGCCGACCAGTTCGTCGCCTATCTGCGGGGTCTCGACCGCGACACCGGCGGTTTCGCGCGCACCCCGCTCCACGAGATCGTTCGCGACCGCGGCCTGGTGTGGCGCGAGTCGGGCCACGACGTGACGATCGGGCGCGCCGACGTCTTCGAGCGCGACGTCGATGCCGACGCGCTGATGCGCGCGATCGACAACCTGGTCGGCAACGCCTTCGCGCACGGCCGGCCGCCGGTGACGATCGCCGGTATCGCATCCCCGCCGGGGGGTTACCGCATCGAGATCAGCGACCACGGGCCGGGCATTCCGGCCGGCCAGCGCGCCGAGGCGCTGAAGCCGTTCACGCGCCTCGACGCGGCGCGCGGCGCGTCGGGCCACTGCGGACTCGGACTCGCGGTCGCGCAGTCGGTCGCGCGGCTGCACGACGGACACATCGAACTCGACGACGCACCAGGCGGCGGCCTGGTGGCAGCGTTGGTGCTGCCGGGCTGATCACAGCGCCATCGTCACCATCGGATGGTCCGACAGCTCGCCGTACAGCGCGTCGAGCTGTTCGCGGCTGACCGCGGTGATCGTCAGTGTCAGGCTGAGGTACTTGGCTTCGCGCGACGAACGAACCTCGATCGACGTCTCGTCGAAGTCCGGCGCGTGCCGGCGGAAGACAGCGATCATCGCGGGCCTGAAGTCGGGCCGGTTCAGGCCCATCACCTTGACCGGGAACTCGAGCGGGTACTCGATGACGCTGTCGAGATCGGGCATGGTCAGGTCGAGCGGGACGCCGCCTTCGCGTCCTGGTACCAGCGATGGAACTGCCGGAACACCGGCCCGACCTTGCCGTCGCCGATCGGACGGCCGTCGAGACGGACGACCGGGATCACTTCCTTCGTCGCGGACGACAGCATCAACTCGTCGGCCGACCGGACCTCGGCCTCGGCGATCGGTCCGGCGGCGAACGCGACGCCGTGCTGCGCGGCGAGTTCGGCGATCAGGCCATAGCGGATGCCTTCGAGGATGCGGTTGTCCTTCGGCGGGGCGCGCAGCGTTCCCCGGGTGACGACCCAGACGTTCGACGACGATGCCTCGGTGAGCAAGCCGTCGCGAAACAGGATCGTCTCGGCGGCCGCGTTCGCCGCCGCGTTCTCCGCCATCAGGACGTTGCCGAGCAGCGAGACCGACTTGATGTCGCAGCGCAACCATCGGTTGTCGGTCGCGGTGACCGCGGACACCCCGTGTTCGCGGACCTCGGCCGGCGGGAGCAGCAGCGGGCTCGTCATCATGAACACCGTCGGGACGACGTCCTTCGGGAACGCGTGCGCGCGCTTCGCGACGCCGCGCGTCACCTGCATGTAGACGAACTGGTCGCGGACGCCGTGCGTCGCCTCGAAGGTCTGCACCAGATCGTCGATGCGCGCCTTCCAGCCGTCGAGCGGGAAGGGGTCGGGGATGCCGATCGCCGCGAGACTGCGGCCGAGGCGCGCGAGGTGCTGGTCGAGGCGAAACGCGACGCCGTCGTAGATCGGCACGACCTCGTAGACGCCGTCGCCGAAGATGAAGCCGCGATCGAGTACCGGGATCCGTGCTTCGGACAGCGGCACCAGGTCCGCCTGGCCGCCGATGCTGAGATAGACCAGCGGATCACGCGACGCGTCGGGGATTTCGGATGCGACGGCGTTCATGAACGGCTCCCGACGGGCGACCAACGAGGAGGACGACGACGACGGCGAGCGGGCATCACTTCACCATCAGGCGGATCGCGTCCCAGGCGCGGCCGAAGAAGCCGGCCTGCGGCACGGTGTCGAGCGAGACGACCGGCAGGTCCGCGAGCGGCTTGCCGTCGAGTGTCAGCTTCAACGTCCCGACGACGTCGCCGACCGCGATCGGCGCGACCAGCGGATCCTTCCGGTCGAGCGTCGACTTGATGTTGCCGGCCTGGCCCTTCGGCAGCGTCATGTAGACCGCCCGCTGGAAGCCGAGCTTGACCTCCTTCTCGGTGCCCTTCCAGAGTCGCGGCGTCTCGATCGGCCGGTTCGCCTCGTAGAGCCGGACCGCGTCGAAGTTCTGGAAGCCCCAGTTCAGCAGCTTCAGGCTCTCCTGCGCGCGGGCGTCCGACGAGACGGCGCCCATCACGACCGACAGCAACCGTCGGTCGCCGCCGCCGGCGCCCTCCGGCTGCGGGCGTCTCGCCGACGCGATCAGGCAGTACCCGGCCGCCTCGGTATGGCCGGTCTTGACGCCGTCGACGGTGCTGTCCTTCCACAGCAGCACGTTGCGGTTGCCCTGCTTGATGCCGTTGTAGGTGAAGTCCTTCTGCGAGTAGAGCGGGTAGAACTCGGGGAAGTCGGTGATCAGCCGGGTCGCCAGGATCGCGAGATCCGCGGCCGTCGAGTAGTGCTGCGGATCGCTCATCCCGCTCGGATTCCGGAAGCTCGTCGCGTTCATGCCCATCCGCTTCGCCTCGCGGTTCATCATCTCGACGAAGCTGGCCTCGCTGCCGCCGACCGCGTCGGCGAGGACCAGCGCCGCGTCGTTGCCCGACTGGATGATCAGCCCGTGCAGGAGGTCGTCGACGGTCGCGGTCTTGCCCGGCGGTATGAACATCACCGACTCGGTCCGGCGGTTGACGCGCTGG
>CAXTDA010000461.1:0-811 GCA_964242935.1 uncultured Burkholderiaceae bacterium
GAACACGCTGATGCGGTCGCGCGGCACGGACTGCGCAGCGAGCGCTTCGACGGCGCGGTCGGCCTGGGCGGACGTCTGGAAACGCCCGGCGATGATGGTGGTCATGATTGCTCCTGCGATGGATGAAAGGACGTGGCGAGGCCGTCGCTATAATTCAACGGTCGCATGCACGTCGGTCGGTGTCGGTGTTTTCATGTTCGGGCCCGCCTGTCATCCGACCTCGACGCGCGCAAGGCCTCCGGGGATTCATGCGCCGCGACGCGGCGGCCGTAGCTCAGTGGATAGAGCATCCCCCTCCTAAGGGGAGGGTCGCAGGTTCGATTCCTGCCGGCCGCACCACCGTCGCGAGCCCGCGAGCGCGACGCGAGGGAAAGGCAGGCATCCCGTGCGGTCTTCACAACCAGCGGAACCCTTTCGCCATCGCGCCGAGCATCAGGACGACAGCGCCGCCGCCGAAGCTGAGCAGCATCATGAAGTGATGATCGACCTTCTTCGCCAGGTCGCGGACGTCGAGCCTGACTTCGCTCACGTCGGACCGGATGTGCCCGACGTGAGCCTCTACTCGTGCCACACGGGACTCGAGGCCGCCCGCCGTTGCATCGTTCATGTTCATCCCTTCCCCAGGTCCTTTCATCTTGCGACGTCGGTGTCCATCGACTCGATCCGAGAATTCGACTCGTTCGTCGAGGTGGATTCAGCGGCGCAACGGTACAACAATTATCGACGGCGAGGCCACACCCGGACAGCCGACGCCGGCGCGCGAATCGCACGCGGCGATCGGCGCGCGACGCGACGACGTTGTCGGACGACC
>CAXTDA010000461.1:821-3445 GCA_964242935.1 uncultured Burkholderiaceae bacterium
GAGGCGCATCGTATGATGCGCGCCCGTCGTCGTACAGCGAAACGGTCGACGCGCACTGCACCACGATCACGGGCCGATGACGCCGACGACAAAGGAGACGCGATGGACGATTACTCGCAACTGGTCAATCACCAGGTTCGCCTCGCGGCGCGCCCGACCGGAATGCCGACGCGCGACAACTGGTCGTTCACGACGGCGCCCGTCACCGAACCGGACGAGGGCGGCGTCCTCGTCAAGACGCTGTCGCTGTCGCTCGATCCGGCGATGCGCGGCTGGATGAACGAGGGCAAGAGCTACATCGCGCCGGTCGAGATCGGCGAGGTCATGCGCGCGGGCGGCATCGGCATCGTCGTCGCGTCGAAGAACCCGGCGTTCGGCGAGGGCGACCACGTCACCGGGGCCCCGGGCGTGCAGGAGTACTGGACGGTCGGCGACAAGCAGGTCGCCCGCGGCGACGTGTCGAAGATCGATCTCAGGGCCGGCACGATCGAGCAGTGGTTGAACGTGCTCGGCATGCCCGGGATGACCGGCTATTTCGGCCTGATGGACGTCGGCCAGCCCAAGCAAGGCGAGACGGTGGTCGTCTCCGGCGCCGCCGGGGCGGTCGGCCAGACGGTCGGCCAGCTCGCGAAGATCAAGGGCTGCCGCGCGGTCGGCATCGCCGGCGGTCCCGAGAAGTGCGCCTGGGTCGTGGACGAGCTCGGCTTCGATGCGTGCATCGACTACAAGGCCGGCGACGTGAAGGCGGCGTTGAAGGAGCACTGCCCGAAAGGCGTCGATGTCTATTTCGACAACGTCGGCGGCGAGATCCTCGACGCGGTCCTGGCGCGGATCACGCGCGGCGCCCGCATCGTCATCTGCGGCGCGATCAGCCAGTACAACAACACGGGCCCGGTCACCGGGCCGGCCAACTATCTGTCGCTCCTCGTCAACCGGGCGCGGATGGAAGGCATCGTCGTGTTCGACTACGCGCCGCGCTTCCATCTCGCGGTCGCCGAGATGGCGGGCTACCTGCGGGACGGCCGCATGAAGAGCCGCGAGGACGTCGCGGTCGGGCTCGAGACCTTCCCCGAGACGCTGCTCAAGCTTTTCCGCGGCGAGAACTTCGGCAAGCTCGTCCTGCAGGTCGCGCCGCACTGAAACAACGCCCGCCATGTCGCTGCTGTCGCTCCAGAACATCGAGCTGTCGTTCGGCCACGTCGCGTTGCTCGACCGCGTGTCGTTGCACGTCGAGCGCGGCGAGCGCATCGGGCTGATCGGACGGAACGGCGCCGGCAAGTCGTCGCTCCTGTCGCTGATCGCCGGGACCCAGCGTCCGGACGACGGCGGCATCGTGCGCGCCTCGGGCGTGTCGACCGCGCTGGTCGAGCAGGAGCCGCAGCTGCCTGCCGAGAGCACGGTGCTCGAGGTCGTCACCAGCGGCCTGCCGGCCGCGGCGCACATCGTCGCGTACGAGCGCGCGGCGGCACGTCTCGAGACCGATCACTCGGACGAGGCGATGAACGCCCTGTCCGATCTGCAGGCGCACCTCGATGCCGACAACGGCTGGGGCGCGGCCCACCGGCTCGAGCGCGTGATGGAGCATTTCGATCTCGACCGCGAAGCGCTGATCTCGTCGCTGTCCGGCGGCCAGGCGAAGCGCGTCGCGCTGGCGCGTGCGATGGTCACCGACCCCGACCTGCTGCTGCTCGACGAGCCGACCAACCATCTCGACATCGAGACCATCGGCTGGCTCGAGACGCTGCTGTGCGAGTTCGCCGGCAGCGTCATCTTCGTCACGCACGACCGCGCGTTCCTCGACGCGGTGACGACGCGGATCATCGAGCTCGACCGCGGCCAACTGGCGAGCTATCCGGGGAGCTACGCGGCCTATCGCACGCGAAAGGTCGAGGAGCTCGAGGTCGAGCGCATCGAGAACGCCAAGTTCGACAAGCGGCTCGCGCAGGAGGAGGCGTGGATCCGCGAAGGCATCAAGGCGCGTCGCACGCGAAACGAGGGGCGCGGGCGGCGGCGCGCGCCAAAGCGCGTCGGCCGCGCGGCGCGTCGCGAGCGCTCGAAGGACGTCCAGCTTGCGGTCGACACCGGCAACCGCTCCGGCAAGCTGGTCGCCGAGCTGACCGCGGTGACGAAGTCGTTCGCGGCCACCGGGTCGTCGGAGCGCCGCGTCGTGATCCGCGACTTCACCGCGACGATCATGCGCGGCGATCGGGTCGGGCTGATCGGGCCGAACGGTGCCGGCAAGACGACGATGCTGAAGCTGATCCTCGGCGAGCTCGAGCCCGACTCGGGCACCGTGCGCCGCGGCACGCAGATGACGGTCGCGTACTTCGACCAGACGCGCGCCGTCCTCGATCCCGAGAAGACGCTGCTCGAGACGATCAGCCCGGGCTCGGAGTGGATCGAGATCGGGGAGGGGAACAACGTGCAGCGGAAGCACGTGATGAGCTATCTCGGCGACTTCCTGTTCGCGCCCGAGCGCGCGCGGTCGCCGGTCAAGAGTCTGTCGGGGGGCGAGCGGAACCGCCTGCTGCTCGCGCGCCTGTTCGCGCGACCCGCGAACGTGCTGGTACTCGACGAGCCGACCAACGACCTCGACGTCGACACGCTCGAGCTGCTCGAGTCGC
>CAXTDA010000462.1:0-3438 GCA_964242935.1 uncultured Burkholderiaceae bacterium
CGCTTCGCGATCCTCGGCAGCGGCGACGCGGCGCTCGAGGACGCGCTTCGCGATGCGGCGCGGCGCTGGCCGGCGCGGGTCGCGGTCCACATCGGCTACGACGAGCGGCTGTCGCACGGGATGCAGGGCGGCTCGGACGCGATCCTGATCCCGAGCCGCTTCGAGCCGTGCGGCCTCACGCAGCTCTACGGACTGCGTTACGGATGCGTCCCGGTCGTTGCGCGCGTCGGCGGCCTCGCGGACACCGTGATCGACGCGAACGACGCGGCAATGAAGGCCGGCGTCGCGACCGGCATCCAGTTCGCGGACGTCACGGCCAATGGCGTGCTCGACGCGGTGCGGCGCGCCGTCGACCAGTTCGGCGACCCGGCCGCGTGGCGGCGCATGCAGGTCAACGGGATGGGCGCCGACGTCGGCTGGAGCCGCTCCGCCGAGGCGTTCGCATCGCTGTACCGCCGGCTCGCGATGAAGGAAAGACGATGAAGGCGGCGAAGCTCGAGCGACCGAAGTGGGGCGCGGTGGTCCTGGTCTGCAAGGCGTGCGGCAAGCGCAGCAGCGGTCCGCGCGATCTGAAGACGAAGGAACTGACGAACGTCGCGCGAAAGCACGCGAACTGGCCGGGCGTGCGGACGCGCGTGCTGGCCACCGGATGCCTCGGCCTCTGCCCGAAGCGCGCGACGGCGGTCGCGTTCGCCGGCAACGGGCTCGCGGCGCGGATCGTCGCGGTGCGGTCGACGACGCAGCTCGAAGACGCGATGGCGCGCCTCGTCGCGGGTCCCGACACCGCGCCGGCGGCTGCGGAATAGCCGGCCGACGATCATGACCGACGCGTCGGCCGGCTCGAACGCCGGCGACAAACCGAGCGACGGGCCGTCGGAGGCGCAACTGCTCGGACGTCCCGCGAGCGGCCTGCGCCGACGGATCTTCGAGATCGTCTTCGAGTCCGACACGCGTGCCGGCCGGCTCTTCGACATCGTGCTGATCGTCGTCATCCTCGCCAGCATCACCGTCGTGATCCTCGACAGCGTGCGATCGATCGCCGACCGCTGGGGCGGCGTGCTCGAGGTGCTCGAGTGGGGTTTCACCGCGATCTTCACGATCGAATACCTGACGCGCCTCGCCTGCGTCAGGCGGCCGTGGCGCTACGTGCGCAGCGTCTACGGCGTGATCGACCTGGTGGCGCTGTTGCCGACGTTCCTCGCGACGCTGGTGCCGTCGCTGTCGCTGCTGATCGACATCCGCATCCTGCGGCTGCTCCGCGTGTTCCGCATCTTCAAGCTGTCGCACTACGCGGCCGAGTACCGCAGCCTCGGCACCGCGCTCGGCGCGAGCCGCCGGAAGATCACGGTCTTCCTCGGCTTCGTGATGATGGTGGTCCTGATCGCCGGCACGTTGATGTACGTCGTCGAGGGCGCGGACAACGGCTACACGAGCATTCCCGTGTCGATCTACTGGGCGATCTCGACGATGACGACGGTCGGCTTCGGCGACCTCGCGCCCAAGACCGGTCCGGGCCGCTTCATCGCCTCGCGCCCACCCCCGCCCGCGGCCGGCTGATCGCATCGCTGATGATGCTGGTCGGCTGGGGCATCCTCGCCGTGCCGACCGGCATCGTCACGTCGGAGTTCGCGCGTCAACGGGCGGCAGATGAGGTCGACGGTGGGGCGGCGAAGGGCGGCACGCCGCTCGTCGACGCGTTGCGACAGCCGGCGAACGAGCGCGCATGCGCGCGCTGCGGCGTCGGGGACCACGCGACGGACGCGGCGTTCCGCCGCTGCTGCGGCACGAAGCTCGATTGATCGCTCACGTACAATCGCGTCCCTCTTCGCCGCCGACTCGATTCCATGGAAGCCGAACGCCTGAACCTGATCGCCATCACCATCGCCGATCTGCGCGCCCGCGCAGACGAAGCGCGGAGGTATCTTTGACTTCGATGCCAAGGCGAACCGGCTGAACGAGGTCAACGGCGCGCTCGAGGATCCGAAGGTCTGGGACGACGCGAAGCGCGCGCAGGAGCTGGGTCGCGAGAAGAAGTCGCTCGAAGACATCGTCACCACGATCGGCAAGCTCGACACCGATCTCGGCGACGCGAACGATCTCTTCGCGATGGCGAAGGACGAAGGCGACGACGAGACGCTGGCCGCGATCGAGACCGACGCCGCGGCGCTCCGCAAGATCGTCGAGGCGATGGAGTTCCGCCGGATGTTCTCGAACGAGGCGGATTCGTTCAACTGCTTCCTCGACATCCAGGCCGGCGCCGGCGGTACCGAGGCGCAGGACTGGGCGCAGATGCTCGAGCGCCAGTACCTGAAGTACGCCGAACGGAAGGGCTTCAAGAGCGAGCTGCTGGAAGAGTCCGAAGGCGAGACCGCCGGCATCAAGAGCGCGACGATCAAGATCGAAGGCGAGTACGCGTACGGCTACCTGCGGACCGAGACCGGCGTCCATCGGCTGGTGCGAAAGAGCCCGTTCGACTCGTCGGGCGGCCGCCACACGTCGTTCGCGAGCGTCTTCGTCTATCCCGAAGTCGACGACTCGATCGAGGTCGAGATCAACCCGGCGGACCTCCGCATCGACACGTTCCGCGCGTCGGGCGCGGGCGGCCAGCACATCAACAAGACCGACTCGGCGATCCGCATCACGCACAACCCGACCGGCATCGTGGTCCAGTGCCAGAACGACCGCAGCCAGCACCGCAACCGCGCCGAGGCGATGGCGATGCTGAAGTCGCGGTTGTACGAGGCGGAGCTGCGGAAGCGGCAGGTGCAGCAGGACAAGCTCGAGGCGTCGAAGACGGATGTCGGCTGGGGGCACCAGATCCGGTCGTATGTGCTGGATCAGTCGCGGATCAAGGATCTCCGGACCAATGTCGAGATCAGCAATACGCAGAAGGTGCTCGACGGGGATCTGGATCCATTCATCGAGGCGAGTTTGAAGCAGGGGGTGTGACGCTTCGGCCGGTCACACCGCCGCTGTCAGCCGTGCTTCATCGTTGTCAGCGGAAGAGCGGAAGGCCGGGGCCCGAATGCCTTCAATCACAGACGGCAGCAGCAACCCACGCCTTCGCCGGTTGATCCTAGGCTCGTGGAAAAGGACGCGCAGCACTGGTCCTGCCGATCTGTAGACGATCTCGGCCTGCGCGGCGAGAGATGACACTTTGGCCCGGTAGGCAATGTCCGCTCGATGGAGCGGTTAGGAGTCAGTGCCCGCGGCGCCATGCAGTGACCAGGCTCCAAATCGGACCAAAGAAGAACCACAAGACGACGCAGCCGAACGCGTGTTTGCGCCAAGTGAGCAACGTTTCCGTGGTTTCGCGTGGGCCGATGAACCATATGAGCGCCTCGATGAGCGCCACCGTGATGACGCAGCCCACGATGCACCTTCGTAAGCGTCCCGTGAACACACGTTGATGTGGGTTAAGGCGACGAAGAGCATAGC
>CAXTDA010000463.1:0-3431 GCA_964242935.1 uncultured Burkholderiaceae bacterium
ACGTCGAGCTACGGCTACGACATCCGCTGCGCGAACGACTTCAAGATTTTCACGAACATCAACAGCACGATCGTCGACCCGAAGAATTTCGACGAGAAGAGCTTCGTCGACTTCAAGGGCGACGTCTGCATCATCCCGCCGAACTCGTTCGCGCTGGCCCGCACCGTCGAGTACTTCCGCATCCCGCGGAACGTGCTGACGATCTGTCTCGGCAAGAGCACCTACGCGCGCTGCTTCCGTGGGGATACGCGGGTCGCACTCGTCGACGGCACGTCGGCAAGCCTCGAGGACATGGCGCGGCGCTCTGCCGCCGGCGAGCTTTTCTGGGGCTACGCACTCGGCCCGGGCGGGCGGATCGAAGTAGCGCTGCTCGACACGCCGCGCTTCATCGGGCGCGATGCATTGATGGAAATCGAACTCGACAACGGGGAGCGCATCCACGCGACCCCGGATCACGAGTTCATCGCGAGAGACGGGCGCATGCTGCGCGCGGCAGACCTCCGTCCGGGTCGGTCGCTGATGCCGCTGTACCGCAGCCTCGTGCGCGGTTACGAGAGCGTGTATCAGCCGATCAACGGGCATCAACTCGCCACGCATCGTCTCGCCGACGAGTGGAACGTGCGCGGAGGCATCTACCCCGATGTAGATGGGACGCACCGGCACCACGCCGACTTCGATCGACGCAATAACCGGCCGACCAACATCGTTCGGGTGCCGAGCAGCGACCACATTCGGCTGCACAACGACCGCAGTTTCGGGGACGACTTCAATCCGAGAGAGCACGGGGCCGCGATCCGCGAGGCGCTCGCGCGGCTGTCGATTGATGAGGGATGGAAGGCACGGTTCGGCGCAGCACAGGCCGCGCGGGCCCGCACCTTCTGGAACGCCCCTCGCTTCGAAACCATCCGTGCACGTCTCATCGAACAACGGCGCAATCCTGGCTACCAGACGCGCGAACGCCATCGAGTTGCCATGACGAATCGCTATGCCGACCCTGCGGAACGCGAGCGACAGAGCCGCATCAGTGCAATGGCCTGGGCGAAGGACGACGGGCGCAGGCGCGCATCGCAGGCAGAACTCGCGCGTGGCACCCGCCAGCGTGGCGAGATCGATGCGCTCCGGGTTCGCGAGGCACTCGACACTGCGGGGTCGATTCGCGGCGCTGCACGCATTCTCGACTGCGATCGCTCCGTGTTCCGCCGCTTTCCCGAGGAGGTCGCCCGGTTCGCGGGCCGCGCGACGCGTAATCACAAGGTCTTCGCGGTACGCGATCTACCGGGCGACCACGACGTTTACTGCCTTACCGTTCCCGAAGCCGGAAACTTCGCGTTGGAGGCCGGCGTCTTCGTGCAAAACTGCGGAATCATCGTCAACGTCACCCCGTTCGAGCCCGAGTGGGAGGGCTACGTGACGCTCGAGTTCTCGAACACGACGACGCTGCCGGCGAAGATCTACGCGAACGAGGGGGTCGCGCAGGTGCTGTTCTTCGAGAGCGACGAAGTCTGCGAGACGAGCTACAAGGACCGCGGCGGCAAGTACCAGGGCCAGCAGGGCGTGACGTTGCCGAAGGCGTGACCCGGGCGCTCAGTCGATCCGCATCCACTCGACCCGCACCAGGTTGCTCGGCAGCAGGACCGGCACGACGTTCTTCCGCGCGACCCACGCGAGCTTCTGCCGGTGGAGGATCACGTAGCGATGCTCGAGCGTCGCCAGCGCGATCGCCTCGGCCTGCAGCCGCTTCCGCCTGACCGGATCCATCTCGACGCCGGCCGCGTCGATCAGCGCGTCGAGCCGCGGATCGACGTAGCGACCGTAGTTGATCGACCCCTTCGCGCTCGCCGCGTCGGTGCTGTGGAGCAGGGCGTCCATCACGTCCTGTGCGTCGGTGATGCTGCCGCCCCATCCGTGTAGATACACGCTCGTGTCGAGGCGGCTCAGCTTCGGGAAGTACAACGCCTTCGGCATCGCGTTGACCTTGAGCGTGACGCCGACCCGGGCAAGCATTCCGGCGACGGCCAGGCAGACGTCGCGGTCGCTGATGTAGCGGTCGTTCGGACAGTCGATCGTCACGGTGAAGCCGTCCGGATAGCCGGCGTCGGTCAGCAGCTTCCGCGCGCCCGCGAGGTCGGCGGGTTCGTGGCGTTCGAGCACGGGGTCGGGGCACCCGGCGGTCGACAGCGCCATGCAGCCGGTGGTGGTCGCCTGGCCGCGCATGATCCGTGTCGCGATGACGTCGACGTCGATCGCCTTGAAGAACGCCTCGCGTACCCGGCGGTCGCGGAACGGATTGCGATCCGTCACGCTGCTTCCTTCGAGCGCGTCGCGGTGCTGGTCGAAGCCGATGAAGATCAGCCGGTTCTCGGGACCGCTGTAGACGCGGAACGCGGGCTCGGACTGGAGCCGCGCGAGATCCTGCGGCGGCGGGTCCTGCACCAGGTCGATCGCCCCCGAGAGCAGCGCCGCGACGCGCGTCGCGTCCGACGCGATCGGCGTGTAGACGACCTCGGTGACGTTGCCCTCGTCGGGTCCCCACCAGTCGGGATTGCGGACCAGCACCGTCCGCACGCCGGGCTCGCGCGTCTTCAGCAGGTAGGGCCCGGTGCCGTTGGCATGCCGCGTCGCGAAGTTCTCCTGCTTCGACTTCAGCTGCAGCGGGATCTCGGCGCGGTGCGCGACGCACCAACTGCGGCTGACGATGTAGATCGCGCTCAGGTGTTCGAGCAGCATCGGGTTCGGCCGGTCCTGCTTCAGCTCGACCGTGTGGTCGTCGAGGCGGGTGGCGCGGCCGAGCGCGCGGGCGTATTGGGCATAGGCGGAGCCGGGATGTTGCGCGCGGACGATCGAGAACACCACGTCGTCGGCGGTGAACGGCGTGCCGTCGTGGAAGCGGACGCCTTCGCGCAGCCGGAAGCGCCACGTCGTGTCGTCCACGATCGTCCACGACGTCGCCAGTCGCGGCACCAGCGCCATCGTGCGGTCGCGATCGACCAGCGTGTCGTGGATCAGGTTCGCGAAATTCGCCGACACGCTCTCGTCGCTCGCGTGGACGTCCATCGTCAGCACGTCGCCGCGCGTCGCCCAGCGCAGCGTCCTTGCTTCGACGGTCGCGGTCGCGGCGATGAACAGCCACGCCGTGAACGCGACGCACGCGATGAGACGAATCGACACTAAGGCAGCTGCTGGAGACGGCCGCTGACGAGGCGGACGCGCGACCCGACGCGCCAGCGCGCCGTCTGCCGCGTCGCCTGGATGGTCCGGTCGTCGAGTCGCACGATGACCTCGAACGCGGACCAGCCGGCATCGACCGGCCGGACCGAGACGACGCTGCCGCAGGTCGAGCGGGTGCACGCGGCGGATGTCTTCGCCGGCGCGGCGGCTGCCGCCGCCTTCGCGCCGGTCCCGACCTTCGCGACCGGTGCCTGCTTCGGTGG
>CAXTDA010000464.1:0-3424 GCA_964242935.1 uncultured Burkholderiaceae bacterium
ATCAGGCGCATGGAACTCTCTGCATCGCAGTCGTGCCTCGGGTAGGTCCAGGGGATTGGCCGTTCGCGACGTGAAGTCGTCGTCTTTCGGTCGGCAGACTTGCGGCGCGTGGCCGGCCGCAATCGATCGACGCGAACCTTACCGGATCATTCGTCGCACGGTCAATCGAGGGTCCCGCCCGCACCGGCGGCGACGAGCGCCCGCACGCGGGCCAGATCGTCGGCCGTATCGACCCCGGTGGCCGGGGCCGCGACCGCATCGACGACGAAGATGCCGTAGCCGTGCCACATCGCGCGGAGCTGTTCGAGGGCCTCGAGGCGTTCGAGCGGCGCCGGCGCCATCGTCGAGAACGCGGACAGGAAACTCGTGCGATAGGCGTACAGGCCGATGTGGCGCATCGCCTTGAAGTCGCCCGATCCTCCATCGGATGTTCCCCAATGGTCGCGATCCCACGGGATCGGCGCCCGCGAGAAGTAGAGCGCGCGACCGCGGAGGTCGCACACCACCTTCACGACGTTGGGATTGAGGTAGTCGTCGCGCGCCGCGATCGCGTGGGCCGCCGTCGCGATCGCGCAGTCGGGCGCCGCGTCGAGCGCCGCGGCGACCTGCGCGCCCAGCCGCGGGTCGATCAGCGGCTCGTCGCCCTGCACGTTGACGACGATGGTCCGCGCGTCGATGCGGCCGTCGTGCAGCAGGACGGCCGCGACTTCGGCGATCCGGTCGGTGCCCGACGCGTGGTCGGCGCGCGTCAGCATCGCCTCGTGACCGTGCGAGCGGACGACGTCGGCGATCGCGGCGTCGTCGGTCGCGACGATCGTCCGTCGGGCGCCGCTCGCGCTCGCGCGTTCGGCGACGCGCACGATCATCGGCCGGCCGCCGATGTCCGCGAGCGGCTTGTCGGGGAGCCGGGTCGACGCCCTGCGGGCCGGGATCAGCGCAATGAAATCGGTCATGCCCGCATCACGCGCTCACCGTCTCTCAGGTCGTCTTGATGCGCGGCTCGGGATCGAGCCGCCGGGCCGCCGACTCGAGCATCAACGGGATGCCGTCGCGGATCGGATAGGCGAGCCGGGCCGCCTCCGAAATGAGCTCCTGCCGCGCCTTGTCGTACGTGAGCGGCCCCTTCGTCACGGGGCACACGAGGATGTCGAGCAGGCGATGGTCCATGGTTCTTCTCCGGTCGGTCAGGCGGTGGCGGGCGTCCTGCGGCCGCCGATGTGGCCGAGGATCGCTTCGACGAGTCCGGGGTCGATCCGCGCCGACACCGGCACCGCCCACATTCGCGACTCGTCGAAGCGCCCGCACTTGACCGCGTCCTTCTCGGTCATCAGGACCGCCTCCGAGTTGCGTCGCGCGAACGGATTCTCCGCATAGCGATGATGATCGGCGAGCGGCATGCGGTGGAAGCTGAGGCCGGCGCCTTTGAGCAACGCGAAGAAGCGCTGCGGATTGCCGATCCCGGCCGCCGCGGTCAGCCGCCGCCCGCGGAAGCTGTCGAGGGTCCGCGTCGTCGCCGGATCGTTCACCCGGTACGCGTCGCCCGGCACGAGCTCCATTCGGAACGGCGGCTGCGCCAACGCCACGCCGTCGGGCAGTTCGGGGAGCGTCGCATCGTCGCCGTTGAGCACGATCGCATCGACCTCGCCGAGCCGGGTCAGCGGCTCGCGCAGCGGCCCGGCGGGCAGCAGCTTGGCGTTGCCGGCGCCGCGCGCGTCGAATACCGCGATCTCGAAGTTGCGACCGAGCGCGTAGTGCTGCAAGCCGTCGTCGGACAGCAGCACGTCGACGTCGCGATGCTCGGCCAGCAACGCACGCGCCGCATCGACCCGCCGCTTGCCGACGAAGACCGGTGCCCCCGTGCGGCGACGGATCAGCACCGCCTCGTCGCCGAAGCGTGCGGCGGCCTCGGCATCGTCGCTCCCGACCGGCACGGTCGCACTCTTCGACCGCGTCGCGCTGCCGCCGTAGCCGCGCGAGATGACGCCCGGCGCATAACCGGCAGCGCGGAGCGCCTCGACGAGCGCGATCACGAGCGGCGTCTTGCCGGCGCCGCCGACGGTCAGGTTGCCCACGACGACGACCGGCACCGGCAGGCGTTCGACCGCGTCCTGGTTGTTCAGGAAGCGGCGGCGGCGCATCGCGACCGAGGTCTCGAACAGCATCGACAACGGTGCGAGGCCGAGGCTCACCGAGCGGCGAATCACCGACCGGGGATGCCACTTCGAACGGCCCGAACCGAACCAGATCGCGGTGACCGCGCGTCGAAACATCACGAATCGATCATTCGGTTGCCGTTTTCATGATTGCACTCGACGATGCATGCGTGCCGGCTCGTGTTGCAGGCCGGATCCCCACGAACGTCACTTCGACTGCGAGGCCTGCGTCGCGAACGTGATGTTCGCGACTTGCGCCGCGCGTGCCGCCTCCATCACGTTGATCACCGCCTGGTGCGTCGCCTGTGCGTCGGCGTTGATCACCAGCACCGGATCCTTTCGCGCCGCGGCGCCGGCGCGGACCGCCTCCGACAACCCATTCGCGTCGCCGGCCGCGACCTGCCGTCCGTCGATCGTGTAGCGGCCGTCCTGCGTCACGGCGACGTCGATCTCGGACGGTCGCTGCTGGGCCTTGTCGGCATCGGCCGTCGGCAACGTGATCTGCAGCTCGGCGAACTTGGAGTACGTCGTGGTCACCATCAGGAAGATGATGATCACGAGGAAGAGGTCGATCAGCGGGATCAGGTTGATCTCGGGCTCTTCGCGCGCGGCGCCTTTCTTGAAGTTCATCGGTGACGGCCGCTCACGCCGTGCGCTCGCCGTGGACGATGTCGACGAACTTCACCGCCTGCTGCTCCATCTCGACGACGAGGCTGTCGACCTTGCCGCGGTACTGGCGATAGAAGATCAGCGACGGGATCGCGACGACGAGGCCGAACGCGGTGTTGTACAGCGAGATCGAGATGCCGTGCGCGAGTTGCGCGGGATTCGTGCCGCCGGTCGGCGCCTGCGCCCCGAAGATCTCGATCATGCCGATGACGGTGCCGAACAGTCCGAGCAGCGGTGCGGCCGTCGAGATGGTGCCGAGGTGATTCAGGAAGCGCTCGAGCTCGTGCGTCACCGCGCGGCCGGCTTCCTCGATCGACTCCTTCATGACCTCGCGAGATGCCTTCTCGTTCCGCAATCCCGCAGCGAGGATGCGGCCGAGCGGCGAGTTGTTCTCCAGGCGGTTCAGCACTTCGGGCGTCACCTTGCGCGAACGGTGGAGGCCGACGACTTCGTCGAGCAGGTTCGCCGGTATGACCTTGCTGCGACGGAGGACGATCGCGCGTTCGATGATCAGAGCCAATGCGATGATGGACGCGACCAGCAGGAACCAGATCGGCCAACCGGCCGCGAGAAAAATCGAACCCAAACGGCGCTCCTCGTGC
>CAXTDA010000465.1:0-3414 GCA_964242935.1 uncultured Burkholderiaceae bacterium
GCTTGAAGAAGGCGGTCGCGGGGGGGGCCGCGCGACCCGCGCGCCCCCCCGGCTGGGCGCGCCCCGGGGCGCCCACCACGGCGATGTCGCCGGCCTGTTCGAGCAGGCGCTTGTAGCCGGTCCGCACGACCGGGTGGTCGTCGACGAGGAGGACGCGGATCATGCCGTCGCGGCCGGAGCGGCGACCGGTGCGTCGATCCGCGCGTCCCACGGGATCACCGCGTCGATGCGGAAGCCCTTCCCCGGCCGGCTCGTCACGCGGAGCGTCCCGTCGACCGATGCGATGCGCTCGGTCGCGCCGAGGAGGCCGAGGCCGTGCCGCACCGGGTCCATGTCGACGCCGCGACCGTCGTCCTCGATCGCGAGAGCGATGCCGTCGCCGCGGTCGGTCGCGAGCTCGACCACGACCCGGCTCGCGGCCGCGTGGCGCGCGACGTTCGTCAACGCCTCCTGCACGACGCGATAGATGGCGATGTCGATCGCGTTACCGAACCGCTCGGTGCATCCGGAGATGCGCACGTCGCAGCGGATGCCGGTCCGCTCCTGCCACGCGCCGCAGAGTTCGTCGATCGCCGCGACCAGCCCGAGCGCGTCGAGGTTGGCCGGCCGAAGACGCCGCAGCAGGCCGCTCAGCACGCGATAGAGATCGCCCGCCGCCGCGTCGGTCCGCTTCGCGGCCGCGAGCATGCCCGGGCGGTCGTCGGGCGCGACCCGACGGAGGAACGCGGCCTCGACGCGGATCGCGGCGCAGTTCTGGCCGAGCTCGTCGTGCAGCTCGCGGGCGAGCGCGAGACGCTCGCTCTCCTGCAACGTGATGAGCTGTTGCGCGAGCTCGCGGTTGCGCATCAGCAGCGCCGCGCTCCGCGCCTCGGCCGCGACGCCGAGCGCCAACGCGGACTCCGCCTCGCGCCGGCGTCGCATCGCGTACCACGCGAGGCTGCAAGCGAGCACCGTCAGCGTCAGCGGCACCTCGTCGAGCTGCCATCGCTCGAGCCGCGCGAGACGGCCGGCGAGCAGCTCCTGCATCTCGAAGCGCGACGCGATCAGGAAGGTGGAGAGCGTGAGCGCGGCGACTGCCCACAGGTCGGCCTTCCAGCGAGTCTGACGGGCCGGTACGGCGACGGCGGATGCGGTTTTGTCCAAAGGCGGTCGGGTCCTGTCCACGGCACGGGCCATTATCGAACCGGCGCCAGCACCCGACAACCCGACTTCGGCTCGACGACGGTGGCCGGATGAGCGACCATTCCGTCACATCGACTTCGACGGAGACGGCACATGCAGAAGCAGGCGAATGCCATCAACTGGTTCGAGATCCCGGTCGACGACTTCGACCGCGCGAAGATGTTCTACAGCCGCATCTTCGACTACGAGATGCCCGAGATGATGATGGGTCCGAACCGGATGGGCTTCTTCGTCTTCGAGGAGGGGCCGAGCCAGGTCGGCGGCGCGATCGTCAAGGGCGAGAACTTCGTGCCGTCGCGCGAGGGAACGATGGTCTACCTCGGCGCCGGCGACGACCTCTCGGTGGTGCTGATGCGGGTCGACGACGCCGGCGGCAAGGTGCTGATGGAGAAGACGCAGATCACGCCGGAGATCGGCTACTACGCGACGTTCCTCGACACCGAGGGCAACAAGGTCGCGCTCCATTCGCCGAAGTAGCCGGCGCGGCAACCGCGGCGCTATTGCAGCGCGTTGCTCAGGTCACCCATCGCCGGCTGCCCGTTCGCCTTTAGCGCGTTGTCGCGCGTCGTCAGGCCCGCGAGCGTCGGCAGGGCCCAGCGGCGCGTGATGAAGCGCAGGATCGACGCCGTGTCGTACGGGGTGTGGTCGACGAACCCCTGCTTGACGAGCGGCGACACGAGGATCGCCGGGATCCGCGTGCCGGGACCGAGCTTGTCGCCCTTCGGCGGCACGACGTGGTCCCACACGCCGCCGAATTCGTCGTAGGTGATCACGATCAGCATGTTCTTGTACTGGGGCCCGGCCTGCAGCCTCGCGACCAGGTCGGCGATGTGCGCGTCGCCGTCCGCGACGTTCGCATAGCCTTCGTGCTGGTTGAAGTTGCCTTGCGGCTTGTAGAAGCTGACCGCCGGCAGCGTGCCGGCCGCCGCGTCGGCCACGAGGTCGACATAGTCCTTCAGGTGCGCGGCGCGGTCGGCCGCGTGGGCCACCGGGTCGAAGTTCGCGTAGTAGTTGAACGGCTGATGATGCGGCTGGAAGTCCGGCGCGGCGCGCGCGCTCGACGGCGTGTAGATCACCGTCCGCGCCGCCGTCGCGACGCGCGTCCCGTCCGCCAGGGCCGCGTTCCACGAACCGCCGTACCACTTCCAGGCGACGCCCTTCGCGCTCAGCAGATCACCGATGTTGGTGGTGGTCTGGGCCGGCAGCGTCGTCGCGCTCGTGGGGTTCGCGTACAGCAGGTCGTTGCCGCTCGCGTCGACCGGTGCGTTGCCGCTCGGCTGGTACGGCGCCTGCATCGTGTTGATCGCGTAGAACCGGTTGTCGCCGAAGTAGTTGGCCGGCGTGATGTTGCCGCTTCGCGTGAACACCGGCGGGCCCGCCAGCGCCGAGGCCGGCGAGCTGGCGGCGCGCGCGAGTCGCGGCAGATAGGCGCCGGTCGCGTCCTTGTCGAGCACCGCGATGGTCGGCGCCGCAGCGGCGGTGTCGGCGTTCGGGTATTCCGGCGCACAGACGCAAATCAGGTACTGGTGGTTCAGGAACGAGCCGCCGAAGGCACCCTCGAAGAACGCGTCGGCGAGGACGTACTTCCGGGCCAGCTTGTAGAGCGCCGACCCGCTCGCGTCGAAATGCCCCATCGTCAGACCGCCGGCATCGGCCCATGCGGCGTAGCCGTCGTTGTTCGTGCCGATCTGCATCTGGTTCTCGAAGAACCGGTGATAGAGGTCGCGCGTCGTCGTCGTCAGGTCCAGCGTCGTACCGGAGTTCGGCGTGAAGGCCGACTCGATCGAGAAAGGAGCATTCGGCAGGTTCGCGCTCTGCGCCTGCGTGACGACCGGCTGCACGCCGGCCGCCGTGACGCCGCCCCAGGTCTGCGGCAGCGTCGCGAGGACGGTCGTGCCGTCCCGATCGCGTTGCGGCACGTAGGCCGCCGTGGGTCGGCCGGTGGCGTCGACCACTTCCGACAGTCCGTGGGCTCCGGGGAAGTTGCCGAACAGGTTGTCGAACGCGCGGTTCTCGGCGTAGATCACGACCACGTTCTGGACCTGCTGGACCTTGTCGACCGCGACGACCGGCGGCGGCCCCCCGTCGTAGCCGCCGCCCGAAGCGACCGCCGGAATGCCGGAAACGCCGCAGCAGACGAACGGCTGACGGCTGAATTCGAGCTGGACGCAGCCGACGGTTCCCTGATCCTGTGCCGTCGTGTCGGTGACTCTTAATTTCCAAGTGCCGTTC
>CAXTDA010000466.1:0-3411 GCA_964242935.1 uncultured Burkholderiaceae bacterium
CATCAGGCTCTCCTGCCCGCCGGACGGCGGGCGGTGCTGGGAACGCAGAAGGCCGGCGACCGAACCCTCCGATCGACCGGCCTTGCAACCTCGGGTACGGCAGGGAGCGTATCACCGGGATCGCCGCGATCGCAGGTCCGACCGCGGCCTCGTCGGGTCGGTGTTACGCAGCCGCCGTCGCGCGCTTGGTGCGGGCCTTGGCTTCGTTCGTCGCGGCGACGACCGTCGCGTCGACCGCTTCTTCGACCGCAGCGACGCGCTCGACCAGGCGCTTCGAACCTTCGGCGACCTGACCGGCGATCTGCAGCGACAGCTGGGCAGCCGGCATGTTGATCTTCGTCATCGTCTCGACGACCGGCGTGCCGACCATCGCTTCGAAACGCTCGCCGACGCCGCCGAGGCGCTTGATGCCTTGCGCGGTGCTGTCGGTGATCCGGTCGATCGCCAGGTCGGCCTGCTCCGTGGCCTTGGTCACGCCGTTGATGAAGAAGCCGGTCAGCTGCGCATGCGCCGACAGGATGCTCGCGCGGACCGACGCGTCGACCAGCGGCAGCGACGGCGACTGCATCATCGACGTGTAGCGCTCGGTGATCTTCTGCGCGGCGCGTTGCGTGCCGAGGCGATAGGCGTTGACGAGATGCTTGCCGGCGAGGCCGTACTGGCCGACGACATCGATGGCAACCGCGTTCAGGGTGGTGTTGGTCATTTTGTAGACTCCGTCAGGTTGATCGCACGCAACAGGGCGGGATGCCGTCTGCTGCCGGAGCCTGTGCGACTGATCTGATGCACGACTCCACGGACCGAATCATCGTCGAGGGGGGCTAGGGGAAGAAAACTAGAAAAGCGGGATAGTTAGGGTGAATGCCCTAGACGGGTACAGTGGACCTGTCCATCGATCCCCATAGAACGTATGCCGAACAGCACGAAGCACTCAGACGGCGCGGCCGTCGCAGATGAAGTGCCCGGCACCGGGCGCGCCTTCGTCGTGCGATATCGCGGGGGCCGCACGACCGAGGCCGACGACTGGCTGGTCGACGAGGTCCCGGTCGCGCTCGTCTTCAACGGCATCTCGCACGCGGTGATGCTCGCGAGCCCACTCGACCTCGAGGACTTCGCGCTCGGCTTCGCGCTGACCGAGGGGCTCCTGAAGGACCGTACGGAGCTGTACGGCATCGACGTCGCGCCGGTCGCGAACGGCATCGAGATCCGGCTCGAGGTCGCTAGCGCCTGCGTGTTCCGCATGAAGGAACGGCGGCGCAACCTGAGCGGGCGGACCGGTTGCGGGCTCTGCGGTACCGAGAGCCTCGACCAGGTGTTGCGGCCGATGCCGCGGATCGAGCGACCGTTGGCGGTCGACGCTGCATCGGTCGCGCGGGCGCTGCGTTCGATGGGCGCGGAGCAGCCGCTGCAGCGCGCGTCGGGCGCGTCGCACGCGGCCGCCTGGTGCGCTGCCGACGGTCGCGTGCTGCTGGTCCGCGAGGACGTCGGTCGTCACAACGCGCTCGACAAGCTGGTCGGCGCGATGGTCGAAGGCGACGTCGACGCGAGCCTCGGGTTCGTCGCCGTGACGAGCCGCGCGAGCGTCGAGATGGTCCAGAAGACGCTGATGGCGGGTGCCGGGATGCTGGTCGCCGTCTCGGCGCCGACCGTGCTCGCGGTGCGCATCGCGACCGAGCACGGCCTCGCGCTCGCCGGCTTCGCGCGCGGCGACGACCTCGTCGCGTATGCCGGCGCCGAGCGCTTCGGGCTCTCGGTCGACCAGGGGTTCGCGGTCGTCGGTTGATCGTCGGCGTTCTTCCGGCTGCAAGGGCAAACCCGCCTTGTCGGGCGTTGTCCGACTGCTATATTCCCGCGGTCGAGCAGGCGGCGTACGCGCGCCGCACGGGCGACGACCGCACAGACCGCCGGCAGGCCATGGACCGGCAGGCGCATCCGAGGAGACGACATGAACCACCTGAGCGGGATGGACGCGAGCTTCCTGCATCTCGAGACGCCGGAGACGCCGATGCACGTCGGCGGCATGCACGAGCTCGAGCTGCCGAAGGGCTACGCCGGCGACTTCTACGATGACTTCCGCCAGCACATCGTCGATCGCCTGCACGTGTCCGCGGTATTCACGCGAAAGCTCGCGCTGATGCCGTTCGAGTTGTCGAACCCGGTCTGGGTCGAGGACGACGAAGTCGACGTCGACTATCACATCCGCCGCGTCACGCTGCCGAAACCGGGGACACGGAAACAGCTCGAGCAGTACGTCGCGCGCCTCCACTCGTCGCTGCTCGACCGCAGCCGGCCGCTGTGGGAGTTCTTCGTCATCGACGGACTCGAGGACCAGGGCGGCGCGAAGCGCGTCGCGCTGTACACGAAGGTCCACCACGCCGGCATCGACGGGCAGGCCGGGATCGCGCTCGCGACCGCGATCATGGACCCGACGCCCGAGCCGAAGCCGGTGCGCCCGCCGCGCGAGCAGCGCCGCAACCATCGCTACCAGCTCGGGATGGCCGAGCTCGCGTCGGCCGCGGTCAGCAACACGTTGCAGCAGTACCTGAAGATCGTGAAGACGCTGCCCGACATGGCGCGCGCGCTGTCGAGCGCGGTGACGCCGCTGCCGTCGTTCGGCGCGTCGTCCGCGTCGTCGCCAACCGGTGGCCTCACCGATTGGACGTCGCTGACGGACTTCAAGCTGTTCGGTCCGAAGACGCCGTTCAACGTCGCGATCACGAACCAGCGCGCGTATGCCGCGCGTTCGATCCCGCTCGCCGAGGCGAAGCAGGTCGGGAAACGCCTCGGCTACTCGTTGAACGACGTCGTGCTCGCGACCTGCGGCGGCGCGTTGCGGCGTTACCTCCACGAGTACGGCGCGCTGCCGAAGAAGCCGCTGACGGCCGCGGTCCCGGTGTCGCTCCGCGAGCAGGGCAACACCGACGCGAACAACCAGGTCTCGATGACGGTGATGACGCTCGCGACCGACGTCGAGGACCCGATCGAGCGGCTGAAGGCGATCAACGAGTCGTCGGCCGCGGCCAAGACGATGATGGGCAACTTCAAGGCCGCCATCCCGACCGACTTCCCGTCGTTCGGCGCCCCGTGGCTGATGTCGGGGCTCGCGTCGATGTACGGCCGCTCCGGCCTCGCCAACGCGATGCCGCCGGTCGCCAACGTCGCGGTCTCGAACGTGCCCGGCATCCCGATCCGGATGTACGTGGCCGGCGCGAGGATGCTGAGCTACTTCCCGGTGTCGATCCCGACGCACGGCGTGGCGTTGAACATCACCGTCCAGAGCTACAACGGGTCGCTCGACTACGGGCTGATCGCGTGCCGTCGCGCGGTGCCCGATGTCGCCGACCTCGCCGACTTCATCGTCGACGAGCACCATCGCCTCGTCGATGCCGCGAAGGACGCGGCGGGTACCGC
>CAXTDA010000467.1:0-3390 GCA_964242935.1 uncultured Burkholderiaceae bacterium
CGCAACACGCTCGACATCGGCAAGGTGCTCGGCAAGGAGCTCAACTACAGCATCCTGCGCGGCGTCGGCGCGACGGCCGGCTTCGACATCAACACGAAGAACGATGTCGGTTACGCCTCGAAGAAGCGGATGCTGGTGCTCGGTCCGACCTTCTCGTTCGACACGCCGGGCTTCTTCAACGTCGGCATCCTGTATCTGCGCGAGAGCAATGCCCCGGTCGGGCATCCGCAGCGTTACTACTACAAGTGGCATCCGATGCTGACGGCCGCGTGGCTGCTGCCCCTCCCGATCATGGAGGGACGCTTCCAGTTCGAAGGCTTCGTCAACTACATCGCGGCGAAGGGCAGGAACGAGTTCGGTGCGCCGACCAAGCCCGAGACGAACTTCGACGGCCAGATCATGTTCGACGTGAGCGGCTTCGCAGGCGGCCGGAAGGGCCTGTTCCGAGTCGGCGTCGAGTACCAGTTCTGGAAGAACAAGTTCGGCAACGACCACAACGGTCCCGCGGGTAGCGGCGCGTACGCGCGGACGCCGATGGTGCGCGCCGACTATCATTTCTGACGCGACCCACCACGAAAGCCGTCGATGACGATCCGTTCGTTCCTGAAAGTCCTCGCGCTCGCGCTCGGCGTCGTGTCGCCGCTGGTCGCGGTCGCACCCGCCGGTGCGGCCGATCCGTTGAAGATCGCGTTCGTCTATCTCGGACCGATCTCCGACGGCGGCTGGACCTATCAGCACGAGCAGGGCCGGCTCGCGGTCGACAAGGCGCTCGGCAGCGCGGTCAAGACGACCTACGTGGAGAACGTGCCCGAGACGGCCGACGCCGAACGCGTGATCCGGCAGCTCGCGGTCGACGGCAACAAGCTGATCTTCACGACCTCGTTCGGCTACATGGACCCGACGCTGAAGGTCGCGAAGGCCTTCCCGAAGACGTACTTCGAGCATGCGACCGGCTACAAGCTCGCGCCGAACCTCGCGAGCTACCAGACGCGCTTCTATGAAGGCGCGTACCTGCTCGGCGTGATCGCCGGGAAGATGACGAAGACGAACACGCTCGGCTTCGTCGGCTCGTTCCCGATCCCCGAGGTGATCCGCAACATCAACGCGTACACGATGGGCGCGCGGAGCGTGAACCCGAAGATCCGGACGAAGGTGATCTGGGTCAGCACGTGGTACGACCCGGGCAAGGAACGCCAGGCCGCCGAGACGCTGGTCGCGCAGGGCGCGGACATGCTCGCGCAGAACACCGACTCGCCGGCCGTCGTCCAGGTCGCCGAGGAGAAGAAGGTGTACGCGTTCGGTTGGGACACCGACATGTTGAAGTACGGGCCCCATGCGCACCTGACTGCCAACACCGAGAACTGGGGCGTCTATTACGTGCAGCAGGCGAAGAAGGCGCTCGCCGGCGACTGGAAGTCGGGCGAGACGCATTGGGGCATCAAGGAAGGAATGGTCGTCCTGAGCCCGCTCAACCCGGCGGTTCCGCCCGACGTGGCGAAGCTGTTCGAGGACCGGAAGAAGGCGATCGTCGACGGGTCCCTGGTGCCGTTCACGGGGCCGCTCGCCGACAACAGCGGCAAGCAGCAGCTCGCCGCGGGTCAGTCGATGCCGCTCAAGGACCTGATGGCGATCAACTGGTACGTCGAGGGCGTCGAAGGGACGATCCCGAAGTAAGGGCGTTCGCATGAAGACCGGTGCGTCGCTGCTGGTCCGGAGGGCGGATGTCGTCGTCACGATGGACGATGCCGGACGCGAGGTCGCGGGCGGCAGCGTGTTCGTCCGCGACGGCGTCGTCGAGCAGGTCGGCGACGACGCCGAGGTCGCGGCGTGGATCGCGGCCGACCCCGCGGGCCGGACGCCCGCGCGGACGATCGACGCGAACGGCTGTGTCGTGCTGCCCGGCCTCGTCAACGGCCACCACCATCTGTTCCAGTCATTGACCCGATCGATCGGCACCGCCGGCGGACTCGCGCTCTTCGACTGGCTGAAGCTGCTCTATCCGATCTGGGCCGGGCTCGATCCGGAAGCGGTCCGCGTCAGCGCGAAGCTCGCGCTCGCCGAGCTGATGCTGTCGGGCGCGACCACGGTCGCCGACCATCTCTACGTGTTCCCGCACGGCGTCCGGCTCGACGACGAGATCGACGCCGCGCGCGAGCTCGGCATGCGCTTCAATCCGACGCGCGGGTCGATGAGCATCGGGCAGGGCCTCGGCGGTCTGCCGCCCGACGACCTGGTCGAGGACGAGGACGTGATCCTCGCCGACAGCCTGCGCGTCGTCGAGACGTTCCACGACGCGTCGTTCGGGTCGATGCTGCGGATCGGCCTCGCGCCGTGCTCGCCGTTCAGCGCGTCGGCCGACCTGATGCGCGAGACCGCGCGGCTCGCGCGCGCGCACCCAGGCGTCGGCCTGCACACGCATCTCGCCGAGACGCTCGACGAGGACCGCTTCTGCGCCGCGCGCTACGGGATGGCGCCGGTCGACTACGCCGAGTCGGTCGACTGGCTCGGCCCCGACGTGTGGTTCGCGCACATGGTCCATCCGTCGGCCGGCGACATCGGCAAGCTCGCGGGGCACCAATGCGGCGCATGCCACTGCCCGACGAGCAACATGATCCTCGCGTCGGGCATCGCGCCGGTGCGCGCGATGATCGACGCCGGCGTCCGCGTCGGCCTCGGCGTCGACGGCTCCGCGAGCAACGACGGCAATCACCTGCTCGGCGAAGCGCGTCAAGCGATGCTGCTGCAGCGGGTCGGCTGGCCGGGCTTCGAGTCGCGCGCCGACCGGTTGTCCGCACGCGAGGCGCTGCGGCTCGCGACCCGCGGCGGCGCGTCGCTGCTCGGTCGCGACGACATCGGCGTGCTCGCGGCCGGGAAGGCGGCCGACTTCGTCGCGTTCCGCGTCGACGGCCTCGAGCACGCCGGCGCGTCGGCCGACCCGGTCGGCGCGCTGCTGACCTGCAGCCCGGGTCGCGCGTGGTTGTCGGTGATCGACGGGCGCGTCGTCGTCGAGGACGGGGCGCTGGTCGGTGTCGACGTCGGGCCGCTGGTCGAGCGGCATCGTTCGATCGCGCGGACGCTGCTGACGAAGGCGGGGCTCGCGCCGTGACGCGATGATCGACTCGGCAACCGAACGCGACCTGCGCTGGCTGCGCCACGTGATCGCGGCGTCCGCCGCGTCGCGCGACGCCGGCGACCATCCGTTCGCGGCCGCGGTCGTCGATGCGGACGACGACGTGATCTCCGAAGGCCGGAACGCCCATCGCGTCGACCGGACCAGTCACGCGGAGATGGTCGCGCGGCGCCGCGCGGCGGCCGACGCGCCGATCGAGCGGCTCCGCGGCGCGACGCTCTACAGCAGCGCCGAGCCGTGCGCGATGTGCGCCGGGGCGG
>CAXTDA010000468.1:0-3381 GCA_964242935.1 uncultured Burkholderiaceae bacterium
GTCGATCACCGCGAGCGCGAGCGGCTTCGTGACGCCGCGCGTGCGGTCGAGCGGCACCTGCGGCAGGCCGGTGACGGCCGCGAGCTTCGCGACGCCGTCGTCGCCGCCCGGCGGGCAGCGGTCGATCGCCGCGTTGCCGAGCGCGATCGCGGCCGCGTACGGACGGCAGCCGTCGTAGCCGCATTGCCGGCACTGCGTCTGCGGCAGGACCGCGTCGATGCCCGCGGTCAGGGGATCGACCTGCCACGCCGCAGCCGTCGACGGGGAGCCGCTCACCGTGGGATCCAACGCGTGCGGCTCAGGCGTGCTCGCGGATGAACGCGTGGATCTCGGGATAGATCACCTTCCGCCAGCGGCTGCCGCTGAAGATGCCGTAGTGGCCGCACTCGGGGGCCTCGAAGTGCCGCTTCATGTCGTCGGGGATGCCGGGACAGAGACGGTGCGCCGCCTGCGTCTGACCGCTGCCGGAAATGTCGTCGAGCTCGCCTTCGATCGTGAACAGCGCGACCGTCGTGATCTTCTCGGGCATGACCTTCTCGCCGCGGACGACCCAGGTCCCGTTCGCGAGCGCGCGTTCCTGGAACACCGTGCGGATGGTGTCGAGGTAGTACTCGGCCGGCATGTCGAGCACCGCGTTGTATTCGTCGTAGAACTTGCGGTGGGTCGCCGCGTCCTCGTCGTCGCCGCGGACGAGCTGGAGGTAGAAGTCGTAATGCGAATTCATGTGCACGTCGGGGTTCATCGCGACGAAGCCGGCGTGCTGGAGGAAGCCCGGATAGACCGGGCGCATGTAGCCGGGGAAATTCGCCGGCACCTTGTAGATCACGTTGTTCTCAAACCACGCGTACGGCTTGGTGGTCGCGAGGTTGTTGACTTCGGTCGGGCTCTTCGACGTGTCGATCGGTCCGCCCATCATCGTCATCGTGCGCGGCAGCTTCGGGTCGCCGGCCGCGGCCATCAACGAGATCGCGGCGAGCACCGGGACGGTCGGCTGGCAGACCGAGATCACGTGCACGTCCGGCCCGAGCCGACGGATGAACTCCTGCACGTAAGCGACGTAGTCGTCGAGATGGAACGGTCCTTCGGAGGCCGGCACCATGCGGCCGTCGGCCCAGTCGGTGACGTACACGTCGTGCGCGACGATCAGCTGTCGCACGGTGTCGCGAAGCAGCGTCGAGTGGTGACCGGACAGCGGCGCGACGAGCAGCACCTTCGGGTCGGCCGGCCGGTCCGCGAGCTCGCGCGGAAAGAAGCGCTCGAAATGCAGCAGGCGACAGAACGGCTTGTCGACCTCCACCTTCTGCAGCACCGGGATCTCGATGCCGTCGACGAACGTCGAGTGCAGGCCGAACTCCGGTTTCTCATAGACCTTGTTGATGCGATAGAACAGCTCGTAGCCGGCCGCCATGCGGTTCGCGAACGGGAAGTACGACAGCGGGCTGTGCGGACTCGAGAACATCTGGGCGCCGGCCGCGGCGAAGGCGGTCATCGGATTCAGGACGGCGCGTTGCAGCTCGTGCAGTTGATAGAGCATCGGGATCCTGTCTGGATGTCCGGGGGAAGTCCGCGAACGGCCGGAATTATCCGTGGTGCAGATGCGACGCCGCAAGTCGGCCGACACCTGTTCCGTTAGCCATGATCGGCCTACCAGAAGTTCTCGGTGACGTAGTGGCCCGGCGTCTCGCGGCGGACCGGCGTCATCCCGCGGGCGCCGAGCAGCGCGCGCGTCTCCCGGATCATCGACGGATTGCCGCACATCATGAGCCGCGACTGCGACGAATCGATCGGGAGACCGGCTGCGGCCTCCAGGCCGCCGTCGGCGAGCCGCGTCGTGATGCGGCCCTGCCGGGAGTCGCCCGTCAGCGTCGGCAGATAAGTCAGCGACGCGCCGCCTTCGAGCGGCCGGTCGACCAATGCTTCGAAGCGTTCGCGATAGGCGAGCTCGTCGTCGCGCCGGACGCTGTGGACGACCACGATCTGCTCGAAGCGCCGCCAGACGCTCCGGTCCTCGACCATCGAGACGAACGGCGCGATGCCGGTCCCGCTCGCGAGCAGCCAGAGGTGGCGGCCGCCGTCGAAGCGATCGGTGCGCAGGAATCCGTAGACCGTCGGGTCGATGCGGATCGAGTCGCCGACCGTCGAGCGGGCGAGCGGCTGCGTGAACGGCCCGTCGGGCACCACGATCGAATAGAACTCTAGATGCGACGCGGCCGGCGGCGACACGATCGAGTACGCGCGCCAGACCATCGCGCCGGCGTCACCGGCGATGCCGAGCCGGACGAACTGTCCCGGCACGAACGCGAGGCCGGCGGGCCGTTCGGTGCGAAACGAGAAGAGGTGCGCGGCCCAGTCGCGGCGCCACGTGATCGCGCACGCGGTCGAGCGGTCGGTGCCGCTCATCGCGCCTCGCCGCCGATCGACGCCCGCCGGATCAACGCTCCAGATACTGGAGCTTGTCCTTCACTTCGCGCCACTCGTCGGCGTCGGGAAAATGCGGCTTCATCCGCGTGATGCTCGGCCAACCCTTCGAGAGTTCGACGTTGAGCTCGATGAACGGCTTCTGTTCATCGGGAACGTCTTCCTCGGCATAGATCGCGTTGACCGGGCACTCGGGGATGCAGACCGCGCAGTCGATGCATTCGTCCGGATCGATCGACAGGAAATTCGGGCCCTCGCGGAAGCAGTCGACCGGACACACGTCGACGCAGTCCGTGAAGCGGCACTTGATGCAGGATTCGGTGACGACGTGCGTCATGCGGGGTACTCCGGAGGCAACGACGGTTTCGCGTGAGGCGCGGATTCTACCGCAGCGCCTGTCGCGGACGGCCGGCGAGGCGCCGCGACCGACGGGCCTCGCCGGGGCGTCGCCTATAATCCACCGCCGATGTCGGGCGCGCATCGGACACTAGAGCGGAACCTCAGCGGAACCGGACACCAACAGCCGCCGAGTCCATGCCGATCAACCTGCCGATCCTTCTCACGTGGCTGCGCATCGTCCTGATCCCGCTCGTGGTCGGCGTGTTCTATCTGCCCGACGCGTGGATGAGCGGTGCCGAGAAGAACGCGACGGCGACCGTGGTCTTCGTGGTCGCCGCACTGACCGACTGGCTCGACGGCTGGCTCGCCCGGCGCTGGGAGCAGACCTCGAGTTTCGGCGCGTTCCTCGATCCGGTCGCCGACAAGCTGATGGTGACCGCGGCGCTGATGATCCTGCTGTCGCTGTCGCGCATCAATCCGCTGGTCGCGCTCGTCATCGTCGGGCGCGAGATCGCCATCTCGGCGCTGCGCGAATGGATGGCCCAGCTCGGCGCGAGCAACAGCGTGGCCGTCAACTGGCTCGGCAAGCTGAAGACGATCATGCAGATGGTCGCGATCCCGATG
>CAXTDA010000469.1:0-3373 GCA_964242935.1 uncultured Burkholderiaceae bacterium
AAGGCCGCGAAGCCCGCGGCCAAGAAGGCACCGAAGCAAGCCGCGGCAGCCGGCGGCGCGTCGAAGTCCGCCGCGCGGAAGTCCGTGCGGAAGCCGCGCTCCCCCGCGAACGCGTTGCACTGATTCCGTCGAAACACGCCGGTCGAGTCCGTCCTCGCCGGCGCCCTTCCTGACTGCCATGCCCGACCATCACATCGTTCCGCAACCGCCGACGAGGCCGATCGTCGGCAACATCGGCGAGCTCGATTCGGCCGCGCCGATCCAGAGCATGATGAAGCTCGCGAAGACCTACGGGCCGATCTACAAGCTCACGATCTTCGGCAAGGACATGTACGTCGTCAGCTCGCAGGAACTGGTCGACGAGCTGTCCGACGAGAAGCGTTTCCAGAAACGCATCCACGGGCCGTTGAAGGAGATCCGCGCGTTCGCCGGCGACGGTCTCTTCACCGCGTACAACAGCGAACCGAACTGGGCAAAGGCGCACCGGCTGCTGATGCCGGCGTTCGGACCGCTCGGCGTGCGTTCGATGTTCGACCGCATGGTCGACGTCGCGAACCAGATGTTCGTCAAGTGGGAGCGCTTCGGCGCCGGCACCGTGATCGACGTCGCCGACAACATGACGCGGCTGACGCTCGACACGATCGCGCTCTGCGCGTTCGACTACCGCTTCAACAGCTTCTACCAGAACGAGATGCACCCGTTCGTGGCCGCGATGGTCGACGCGCTCGAGGAGGCCGGCCAGCGCACCCGCCGGCCCGAGATGCTGTCGAACCTGATGATCGCGACGAAGCGGAAGTACGAGGCCGACCAGTCCGTGCTCGCGAAGGTCGCCGAGCGGCTGATCGCCGAACGGCGCCAGGATCCGAAGGGCCTCGAGAAGAAGGACCTGCTGAACGTGATGCTGAACGGCGTCGACGCGGTCACCGGCGAGAAGCTGTCGGACAAGAACATCCGCTTCCAGATGGTGACGTTCCTGATCGCCGGTCACGAGACGACCAGCGGGCTGCTGTCGTTCGCCGTGTACCTGCTGTTGAAGAACCCGCAGGTGCTGATGAAGGCGCAGAAGATCGTCGACGACGTGCTCGGCGATGCGATGCCGCGCGTCGAGCATCTCGCGCAGCTGCGCTACATCGAGCAGCTGCTGATGGAGACGCTGCGCCTCTGGCCGACCGCACCGGCGTTCGCGGTCAAGCCCACGGAGGACACGGTGCTCGGCGGCCGCTATCCGCTCACCGCGCGCGACACGCTGCTGGTCCTGCAGCCGATGCTCCATCGCGACCCCGCGGTCTGGGGCGACGACGCCGAGACGTTCGAGCCCGACCGCTTCGCGCCCGAGAATGCCGAGAAGCTGCCGCCGAACGCGTGGAAGCCGTTCGGCAACGGCGCGCGCGCGTGCATCGGCCGACCGTTCGCGATGCAGGAGGCGCAGCTCGTGATGGCGATGCTGCTGCAGCGTTTCGACATCGTGTTCGACGACCCGGCTTACCGACTCGAGGTCGCCGAGACGCTGACGATCAAGCCGCACGGGCTCAACATCCGCGCAAAGGCGCGCGGGCACGGCGATTTCTCGATGAAGGCGACGATGCCGGCGGCGACGCTGCGTACCGCACCGAAAGACGAAGGGAGCGACGCCGTCCTCGCGAGCGACGCGCCGCCGCTCCTGCTCCTGTTCGGCAGCAACACCGGTGCGTCCGAGATGTTCGCGCGCCGCATCGCGGCCGACGCCGGACGCCAGGGCTATGCGGCCCGCGTCGCCGCGCTCGACGAGCAGGTCGACGCGCTCGTGGCCGGCACGCCGGTCGTCGTCGTCACCGCGTCGTACGAGGGGCAGGCGCCGGACAACGCGAAGAAGTTCCTCGCGTGGATCGAGAGCCGGGCGCCCGGCGCGCTCGCCGGGGTCCGCTTCACGGTGTTCGGCTGCGGCAACCGGCAATGGGCCCGCACCTACCAGTTCGTGCCGAAGCGCGTCGATGCCGCGTTCGAAGCGGCCGGTGCGACGCGCTTTCGCGCGCGCGGCGAGGCCGACGCGGGCGGCGACTTCTTCGGTGCGTTCGACGAATGGTACGAAGGCCTGTGGCCCGACCTCGGCCGCGCGACCGGCCATGCCGTCGCCGAGAAGCCGACGGCACCGTCGTTCGATGTCGAGGTGCTGAAGGCCGGCCGCGAGAGCGCGCTGCAGCTCTCCGAGCTCGAGCAGGCGACCATCGTCGACAACCGCGAGCTGGTCAACCTCGCCGCGGTCGACCCGGCACGCGCCCGCTCGAAGCGCCACCTGCAGATCGCGTTGCCGCAAGGCATGAACTATCGGAGCGGCGACTACCTCGCGGTGCTGCCGCGGAACGCGCCGTCGAACGTGCAGCGGGCGCTCCGCCGCTTCGGCCTCGCCGACGACACGCAGATCGTCATCCATCGCCAGGCAGGCGCGGCGGCGTCGCTGCCGGCCGACTATCCGATCAGCGCGTTCGAGGTCCTGTCGAACTATGTCGAGCTCGCGCAGCCCGCGACGCGGGCGCAGATCCACCAGCTCGCGACGGCCGCCGCGTGCCCGCCGGACCGCCAGGCGCTCGAACGCCTTGCGACCGACGACGCCTACCCGCGCGAGGTGCTCGACAAGCGCGTCAGCGTGCTCGACCTCGTCGAACGCGCGCCGTCGTGCGGCGTGACGTTCGCCCAGTTCCTCGCGATGCTGCCGCTGCTCCGCGCGCGGCAATACTCCATCTCGTCGTCGCCGCTCGCGAACGACGCCGAGGCGAGCCTGACGATCGCGGTGGTCGACGCACCGTCGCTGTCGGGGCAGGGCCGCTTTCTCGGCGTGGCATCGAGCTATCTCGCGAAGCTGCAGGCCGGCGACCGGCTCGCGGTCGCGGTGCGGCCGTCGCAGTCGGGCTTTCATCCGCCGGCCGACCCGGCCATCCCGATGGTGATGGTCTGCGCCGGCACCGGCGTCGCGCCGTTCCGCGGTTTCCTGCAGGAACGTGCCGCGCAGAAGGCCGCGGGGCGCAGCGTCGGCCGGTCGCTGCTGTTCTTTGGCGTCGACCACCCCGACGTCGATTACCTCTATCGCGACGAGTTCGCCGCGTGGGAGGCCGACGGCGTCGTCGAGATGCGCCCGGCGTTCTCGTCGAAGCCCGACGGCGACGTGCTGTTCGTCCAGCACCGTGTGTGGAAGGATCGCGCCGAGGTCGCGCAGCTGTTCCGCGAAGGCGCGCAGTTCTTCGTCTGCGGCGACGGCCGCCACATGGCGCCCGCGGTCCGCGAGACGTTCATCCGCATCTATCAGAAGGCGACGCAGATCGACGACGCCGGCGCGAATGCGTGGGCCGACGAGATGGAACACCAGCACGGACGCTACGTGTCGGACGTGTTCGCATGA
>CAXTDA010000470.1:0-3363 GCA_964242935.1 uncultured Burkholderiaceae bacterium
CGCGGATCGATCGTGCCGGGCGCCAGCGCGTGCATCGTGATGCAGTCGGGCACCGGGCAGACCGAGACGCACAGGTTGCAGCCGACGCAGGCGTCGTCCATCACCTCGAAGTGCCGGCGACCGTCCTTCGTCGCCGCGATCGCCTGGTGCGACGTGTCCTCGCAGACGATGTGACAGCGGCCGCAGCGGATGCAGAGGCCCTGGTCGATGACCGCCTTCTCGACGCGGTTCAGGTCGAGCTGGTTCCAGTCGACGATCGACGGCAACGCCCGGCCGCGAAAGTCGTCGACGCGCTCGATGCCCTGCCCGTCCATCCACGTCGACAGGCCGTCGCACAGCTCGTCGATGATCCTGAACCCGTACGTCATCGCGGCCGTGCAGACCTGCACGTTGCCGCAGCCGAGCGCGACGTACTCGGCCGCGTCCCGCCACGTGCCGATGCCGCCGATGCCGGAGATCGGCAGCCCTGCCATCGCCGGCGATCGTGCGATCTCCGCGACCATGTTCAACGCGATCGGCTTGACCGCCGGACCGCAGTAGCCGCCGTGCGAGCCGGTCCGGCCGGTGTGCGGATGAATCGCCATCGCGTCGAGGTCGACGCCCATCACCGAGTTGATGGTGTTGATCAGCGAGACCGCATCGGCACCGCCGCGATGCGCGGCGAGCGCCGGCGGCTTGATGTCGGCGACGTTCGGCGTCAGCTTGACGATGACCGGCAGCTTCGTCGCCTCCTTGCACCAGCGCGTGACCATCTCGATGTACTCGGGTACCTGGCCGACCGCCGCGCCCATGCCGCGCTCGCTCATCCCGTGCGGGCAGCCGAAGTTGAGCTCGACGCCGTCGCATCCGGTGTCCTCGACCCGCGGCAGGATCGCCTTCCACGCACGTTCCTCGCAAGGGACCATCAGCGACACGAGGACCGCGCGGTCGGGCCAGTCGCGCTTGACCCGGGCGATCTCGGCGAGGTTGACCTCGAGCGGCCGGTCGGTGATCAGCTCGATGTTGTTGAAGCCGATCAGGCGCCGGTCCTGCGCGTAGAGCGCCGCGTAGCGCGGGCCGCCGACGTTGACGATCGGCGGTCCGTCCTCGCCGAGCGTCTTCCAGACCACGCCGCCCCAGCCGGCCTCGAACGCGCGGACGACGTTGTACGCCTTGTCGGTCGGCGGCGCCGACGCGAGCCAGAACGGATTCGGGCTCGCGATGCCGGCGAAGGTGGACGCGAGATCGGCCATCGATGCGACGTCAGGCCGCCTGGCGTTGCGAGCCGGCGCGAGACGCAACGAACCAACGATCGATCGAATGGGCCGCGACCTTGCCGTGTTCGACCGCTTCGACCGTCAGGTCGCGGCCGCCCCAGGTGCAGTCACCGCCCGCCCAAACCTTCGCAACCGAGGTACGACCTTCGTCGTCGACGACGATGCGGCCGTCGCGCAACGTCAGCCCGGCCGCGGTCGCATCGGCGACGACCAGCGTCTGACCGATCGCCTTCAGGACCGTGTCGACGGCGATGGTCCAGCGTGCGCCGGCATCCACCAACGTTCCGTCGCGATCGACCACCGTCGCGAACGTCAGCCGCTCGACGTGGCCCGTCGGCGCCTCGATCGCGTCGAGCACGCTCCACGTCCGGATCGTCACGCCGTTCCGCTGCGCCCACTCGCGCTCGTACGCAGAGGCCGGCATGCGTTCCGCGCCGCGGCGGTACACGATCGTGACCTCCTCCGCGCCGAGCTTCTTCGACTGGACCGCCGCGTCGATCGCGGTCATGCCGCCGCCGAGGACCACGACCCGCCGGCCGACCGGCAACGCCGCATAGTCGGTCGCCTGACGGAGGCCGGCGATGAACGCGACCGCATCGTCGAGCCCGCCGATGCCTTCGTCGGCGCGGCCGAGCGCGTTCACGCCGCCGAGGCCGATGCCGAGGAAGACCGCGTCGTAGTCGGCGCACAGCGCGTCGGGCCGCACCGTCTCGCCTAGGCGGAGGGTGATGCCGCCGATCGACAGCAGCCACGCGACCTCGCGCTCGGCGAAGCCGTCGACCGCCTTGTAGGCCGCGATGCCGTACTCGTTCAGACCGCCCGGCTTCGGCCGCGCCTCGAAGACCGTGACGTCGTGCCCGAGCAGCGCCGCGCGATGCGCGCAAGAGAGCCCGGCCGGCCCCGCGCCGACCACCGCGATGCGCCGACCGCTGGCCGGGGCGCGGACGAAGAGCGGCGCACCGGGTCTCGCAAAATAGTCATCGGTCGCCCGCCGTTGCAGCAGCCCGATCTCGACCGGCCGGTCTTCGGCCGTGTTGCGCACGCACGCCTGCTCGCACAACACCTCGGTCGGGCAGACGCGCGCACACAGGCCGCCGAACACGTTGGCTTCGAGGATCGTCTTCGCCGCGCCGCGCAGGTTGTCCTCGGCGATGCGGCGGACGAACGACGGCACGTCGATCCCGGTCGGACACGCCGCGACGCACGGCGCGTCGAAGCAGTAGTAGCAGCGCTCGGCCTCGATCAGCGCCTGGACCGGGGTCAGCGGCGGATGGGCATCGGCGAAGTTCGCGGCGTAGCGATCGGACGCGAGCCGGCCCGCCTGGATGTCGGGTGCCGTCATCGACTCACGCCGCACGCAGCACGGCTTGCGGCTCGTGCAGTCCGGCACGGCGGCGCAGCGCGTCGAACATCGGTGCGAACGCGGGCCGCTTCACGTAGCGCCCCGCGCCCGGCTCGGTGCGCAGGTCGCCGTCGACCCACACGATGCGACCCCGCGACAGCGTGACCTTCGGCAGGCCGGCGACCTTGCGACCTTCGAACACGTTGTAGCCGACCTTCGACCGCGAGGCGGCCGTCGTGATGGTCTTCGTGGCCGAAGGATCCCAGACCACGAGGTCCGCGTCGCTGCCCGCCGCGACGACGCCCTTGCGCGGATAGACGTTGAAGATCTGCGCGCAATTGGTCGACGTCACGCGCACGAACTCGTTCGGCGTCAGCCGGCCGCCGTTGACGCCGGCGTCCCACAGGACGCTCATGCGGTCCTCGACGCCCGCGGTACCGTTCGGGATGCGGCTGAAGTCCCCGCGACCCATCGACTTCTGCTCGGAGCAGAACGCGCAGTGATCGGTCGCAGTGGTCTGCAGGTGGCCCGCGGCCAGCGCGTTCCAGAGGGCGTCCTGGTGGTGCTTCGGCCGGAACGGCGGGCTCATGACGTGCGCCGCAGCCACCGTCCAGTCGGGATTCCGGTAGACCGACTCGTCGATCGTCAGGTGCTGCGCGAGCACCTCGCCGTAGACCCGCTGCCCGTGGCTGCGCGCACGGACGATCGCGGCGACCGAGTCCTCGCACGACACGTGAACGATGTAGAGCGGCGTGCCGAGCACCT
>CAXTDA010000471.1:0-3361 GCA_964242935.1 uncultured Burkholderiaceae bacterium
GGCGGCCGCCCTCAATCCCCCCGCGGCCCCCCGCCCCGGCGGGGCCGCCGACGCAGGCCGACGCCCGGCCCGCGTCGGTCGAGGCGGCGTTGATGAACGGCCTGCGCCGCCTCGTGGCCGCGACCGAGGACGTCGGCGCGCGGTTCGCGGATGAAGCGCGCCGCATCCACTACGACGAGACCCCGGCGCGGCCGATCCGCGGCACCGCGACCGACCGCGAACGGCGCGACCTGCACGACGAAGGCATCGAGACGGTTCACCTCCCGATCCCGCGTGCGCTGACCGAAACGATGCAGTGACAGGAAGACAGCGATGGACCTCGACTACTCGGCGACCGACGACGCGTTCCGCACCGAAGTGCGCGACTGGCTGCAGGCCAACCTGCCCGAGGACCTGCGCTTCAAGGTTCTCAACCATCGTCGGCTGCAGAAGGGCGACATCCAGCGCTGGCACCGCACGCTGGCCTTGAAGGGCTGGGCCACGGTCGCGTGGCCGGTGGAGTACGGCGGTACCGGATGGAACGCGACGCAGCGCCACATCTGGGAAGAGGAGTGCGCGTCGGCCGGCACGCCGATGGTCCTGCCGTTCGGCGTCGCGATGGTCGCGCCGGTAATCATGCGCTTCGGCAACCAGGCGCAGAAGGACTTCTATCTGCCGCGCATCGCCGACGGCACCGACTGGTGGTGCCAGGGCTACTCCGAACCCGGATCCGGCTCCGACCTCGCGTCGCTGAAGACGCGTGCCGAGCGGGATGAAGGGGACTACGTCGTCAACGGACAGAAGACGTGGACGACGCTCGGGCAGCACGCCGACCTGATGTTCTGTCTCGTCCGCACCGAGCAGACCGAACGCCGGCAGGAAGGCATCTCGTTCCTGTTGATCGACATGAAGACGCCCGGCATCACGGTACGGCCGATCATCACGATCGACGAGGACCACGAGGTCAACGAGGTGTTCTTCGACAACGTCCGCGTGCCCGTGCAGAACCTGATCGGCGAGGAGGGCAAGGGGTGGACCTACGCCAAGTACCTGCTCGGGCACGAGCGCACCGGCATCGCCGCGGTGGGCCGCTCGAAGCGCGAGCTCGGCTTCCTGAAGCGCCTGGCCGGCGAGCAGACGAAGAACAGCCGGCCGCTGCTGGACGATCCGCTGTTCGCTGCGAAGGTCGCGAACGTCGAGATCGAATTGATGGCGCTCGAGATGACGGTGCTCCGCGTCGTGTCGCAGGAAGGCGCGAAGAAGGGCCCCGGACCCGAGGCCTCGATGCTGAAGATCAAGGGCACCGAGATCCAGCAGGGACTGAGCGAGCTGATGCTTGAGGCGGCCGGTCCGCTCGCGATGCCGTTCGACCGCGAGCTGCTGGAGAGCGCCGACGAGTCCGCGGACGATGCCGTCGTCGACGGCGACATCGCGCCGCTCGCTGCGCATTACTTCAATTACCGGAAGACGTCGATCTACGGCGGGTCGAACGAGATCCAGAAGAACATCATCGCGCAGATGATCCTCGGTCTCTGACGACGGGCAGAGGACCATGCGACAGGGAACCCTTCCATGAACTTCGAATTCACTTCCGAGCAGACGCAGCTCGCCGATACGGTCCGGCGCCTGATCGACAAGGACTACGACTTCGAGGCGCGCAAGCGCATCGTCGCGTCGCCGCTCGGCACCAGCGATGAACTCTGGCAGCAGATGGCCGACCTCGGCCTCACGGCGTTGCCGATGCCGGAAGCCCGGGGCGGCTTCGACGGCACCGCGGTCGACCTGCTGCCGGTGATGCAGGAGCTCGGACGCGGCCTGATGGCCGAGCCCTATTTCGCGACCGTGTTCGCGGCCGAGTTCGTCAAGCGCGGCGGCGTCGTGGCGCAGTGGCCGATGCTGGAAGAGGTCGCGGCGGGATCGATGAAGATGGCTGCCGCGCTCGGCGAGCCGGCGTCGCGCCACGACCTGACCTCGGTCGTCACGAAGGCCGAGCGAGCGGGCGGCGGCTGGCGGCTGTCGGGCCGGAAGAGCGTCGTGCTGTTCGGCGCCCAGGCCGATCGCCTCGTGGTCTCGGCGCGCGTCGCGGACGGCGACGACGGCCTCGCGCTGTTCGTCGTCGATGCGACGGCCGGGGGCGTGACACGGAACGACCTGCGCACGCTCGACGGGCAGCGCGTCGCCGAGATCTTTCTCGACCGCGTCGCGGTCGGGGCCGACGCGCTGATCGCGGAATGCGCCGCGGCCCGCGCGCTGCTCGACGCGGTGACCGACTACGGCATCGCGCTGCTTTCTGCCGAAGCGATCGGCGTGATGGAGGCGCTCAATGCCGCCACGCTCGACTATGCGAAGGCGCGGAAGCAGTTCGGGCAGCCGATCGCGCGCTTCCAGGTCCTGCAGCACCGCATGGTCGAGATGTTCATGCATCTCGAGCAGGCACGGTCGATGGCCTACCTGGCCGCGGCCAAGGCCGGCTCGTCGGACGCGCGCGACCGGCGGCGCACGGCGTCGGCCGCGAAGGTCCGCATCGGCCAGGCCGCGCGCTACATCGGGCAGCAGGCCGTGCAGATCCACGGCGGGATGGGCGTGACGAACGAACTGCCGGCGGCGCATCTCTTCAAGCGGCTGACGATGATCGAGCTGATGCTCGGCGACACCGATCATCACCTGCAGCGTTTCATCGCGGCGTCGAACGACGTGGCCGTCGCCGAGGCACCCGCCGTGCCGACCGTCGCCGAGCCGTTGCAGCGCGCCGCATGACCGCGGGCGCCAGGCGCTACGCGTTCGAGGATTTCTCGGTCGGCATGGTCATTCCGTGCGGGCCGCGCACGGTCACGGCCGACGAGATCGTCGCGTTCGCGACGCAGTTCGATCCGCAACCGTTCCACGTCGACGTCGAGGCCGGCGAACGGTCGATCTACGGTGGCCTGATCGCGAGCGGTTGGCACACCGCGGCGCTGGTGATGCGGATGGGTTGCGACGCGTACCTGCTCGACTCGACCAGCTCCGGCTCTCCCGGCATCGACGAGCTGCGCTGGATCAAGCCGGTCCGCGCCGGCGAAACGAACCGAGCCGACCTCGTGATGCGCGACGTCCGGCCGTCGAACAGCAAGCCCGACCGCGGCATCGTGGTGTCGGAGTGGCTGGTCTACAACCAGCCACGACGAGCTCGTCATGACGATGCGCGGCATGGGCCTCTTCATGCGCCGCGCGGCAACGAACGGATAGGAGACTTCATGCGGACGTTTCAATCGATCGCGGACCTCGAGGCGATCGTCGGCAACGAGACGATCGTCGGTGACTGGCTGACGATCGACCAGCATCGCGTCGATCGCTTCGCGGACGCGACCGACGACCACCAGTGGATCCACATCGATCCGAAGCG
>CAXTDA010000472.1:0-3343 GCA_964242935.1 uncultured Burkholderiaceae bacterium
TTCCTGCAGCGTGACGAACTCCTCGTCGGCCATCGGCACGCCGCCGGTCAGGCGGACGCGGACGCCGTGCGCCGCGTCGAGGCCGGCCGCGGCGGCGGTCTCGCGGATGAAGCGGGTCGCGCGCTGCCCCGGTTGCAGCGCGCTGAAGTCGAGGACCGGTTGCGCGAGCACGAAGCGGCGGAGCTCGCGCGGGTCGGGCGCCTGGCCGCCGAGCATCGTCCGCCACGACAATGCGACCGGACGGTCGGCTTCGACCGACTCGAGCGTCGCGGCCAGCGCGGCGAGACCGGGCGCCAGAACGTCGAGCTTGGTCTCCCCTCGCTTCACGCCTTCGAGCGCGAGTTGCAACGTGTCCATCAGCCCGCGGACGCTCGGGTCGGCGCCGAGCGTGCCGATCACCGCCTGCGCGGCGATCAGCTGTTCGGTGGTCTTCGCGATCGCGTCCGGCTCGAGGAACAGCAGGCCGTTCCGGTCGAAGAACGCGCCGCCGTCGGGACGCCGCACGCGGCCGAGCAGCTCGGGCCGGGTCGACAGGCGCTCGACCAGCGTCGCGGCGGCGCGCTCGGCGATCTCGGGCGTCGCCCCGTCGACGACGATCGCGATCAGGTCGGAGCGCTGCGGGAACGCCGCGTCGAAGACTGCGCTCCGCACCCGCCAGTCGACCTTCGACGAGATCAGCTTCGCGCTGTCGGTGTCGATCGCGATGTTCTTCGCGACGAACGCGATCGAGCCGATCGCGAGCAGGCCGGCCACGACGACGACGACCAGCGGATGGCGCGCCGACGCGGTGGTCGCGGCGACGATCCAGCGACGCAGGACGCCGGCCGCTTCGCCGTCGTCGGGCGGTCGGTCGGAAGACGGTTCGATCAAGCGGGTTCTCGTTGCGAACTCGGCGTTGCGCGAGCTCGGAGGGTGCGGCGCGGCTGGCTCGGTGCGCGTGGTTGTCGCGGCATGGTCGAGGCCAAGCGTCGCGACCCGCGATGATAGTGGAACCGCGCGTTGCAACGATCGTGAAGCGTCGTGGGGCGATCGATCGGCGCTGATCCGGTTATGCTGCTGCCGGCAGGTTTCCCGGGACACGACGTGACGCTCACGAATTGGCAGGTGCTGCTGGCAGAACCGCGCGGCTTCTGCGCCGGCGTGATCCGTGCGATCGAAATCGTCGAGCGTGCCCTCGACCGCTTCGGACCGCCGGTCTACGTCCGCCACGAGATCGTCCACAACCGCCACGTGGTGCAGGCGCTGCAGGCGAAAGGCGCGCGCTTCGTCGACCGGCTGGACCAGATCCCGGACGGTGCCGTGACCGTGTTCAGCGCGCACGGCGTCTCGCGCGCGGTCGAGTTCGAGGCGCGCGCGCGACGCCTGCCGGTCGTCGACGCGACCTGTCCGCTGGTCGCGAAGGTGCACGTGCAGGCGCGCCGCTTCGTCGCCGACGGCCGCGCGCTGGTGCTGATCGGCCATGCCGGCCATGCCGAGGTGGAGGGCACGATCGGCCAGGTGTCCGCGCCGGTCCATGTGGTGCAGACGGCTGCCGATGTCGAACGCCTGCCGCTCGCGGCCGACCGGCCGGTGGCCTACGTGACGCAGACCACGCTCGGCGTCGAGGACACGCGCGCGACGATCGATGCGCTGAAGCGTCGCTTCGCGGACGTCGTCGGCCCGGAGACCAGCGACATCTGCTACGCGACGCAGAACCGCCAGGCGTCGCTCCGCGCGATGGCCGGCCGCGTCGACGTCGTCCTGGTGGTCGGCGCGGCCAACAGCAGCAACTCGAACCGCCTCGCCGAGATCGCCCGCGAGTCCGGCGTCGCGAGCCATCTGCTCGCCGACGGCGACGACCTCGACCCCGACTGGATCCGCGGCGTGCGGACGGTCGGCATCACCGCCGGCGCGTCGGCGCCCGAGGCCCAGGTCCAGCACGTCGTCGCCGCGTTGCGCGGACTCGGGCCGGTCGAGGTGACGACGCTGCCTGGCGTCCGCGAGACGGTGGAATTCCGTCTTCCGGCGGCACTCGCCGGTCCGGTCGGCGCCGAAGCGCGGGACGCGGCGCCCGCCCCCGCCTGACCTCCGTTCCTTTTCCGCCACACCCACAAAGGCCACCCGAATCCATGGGCATCCCCTTCATCCAGACCGCCACCGTCGGCGCCTACGTCGTCCGCCGGCAACTCGCGCGCACGAAGCGCTATCCGCTGGTGCTGATGCTCGAGCCGCTGTTCCGCTGCAACCTCGCGTGCGCCGGCTGCGGCAAGATCGACTACCCCGACGAGATCCTCAACCAGCGGCTGTCGTACGAGCAGTGCATGGACGCGATCGACGAATGCGGCGCGCCGATGGTGTCGATCGCCGGCGGCGAGCCGCTGCTCCATCGCGACATGCCGCGCATCGTCAAGGGCTACATCGCGAAGAAGAAGTTCGTCGTCCTCTGCACCAACGCGTTGCTGCTGAAGAAGAAGATCGACGACTACGCGCCGTCGCCGTTCTTCACGTGGTCGATCCACCTCGACGGCGACCGCGAGATGCACGACCGGTCGGTGTGCCTCGACGGCGTCTTCGAGACCGCGCGCGACGCGATCCTGCTCGCGAAGAGCAAGGGCTTTCGCACGCAGATCAACTGCACGGTGTTCGACGGCGCGGACCCCGCGCGCCTCGCGGCGTTCTTCGACGAGATGAAGACGATCGGCCTCGACGGCATCACGGTGTCGCCCGGCTATTCGTACGAACGCGCGCCCGACCAGCAGCACTTCCTCAACCGTGACAAGACGAAGCGCTTCTTTCGCGACGTGCTCGGCCGCGGCCGCGGCGGCAAGGACTGGGCGTTCACGAACTCGCCGCTGTTCATGGACTTCCTCGCCGGCAACCGCGCCTACGAATGCTCGCCGTGGTCGATGCCGGCGCGGACCGTGTTCGGCTGGCAGAAGCCGTGCTACCTGCTCGGCGAAGGCTACGCGAAGACGTTCACCGAGCTGATGGAGACGACCGACTGGGACGCGTACGGCGTCGGCAAGTACGAGAAGTGCGCCGACTGCATGGTCCATTGCGGCTTCGAGGGCACCGCGGTCCGCGACACCGTCGCGCATCCGTGGCGCGCGCTCGGCGTCGCGCTGAAGGGCGTGCGGACCACCGGCGCGATGGCGAAGGACCTGTCGCGCGCCGGCGAGCGACCGGCGAAGTACGTGTTCTCAGACCATGTCGACCGGAAGCTGATCGAGATCAAGGTAGCCAAGGCCTCGGCCAAGCTGCCGGCGGCCGTCGCCGAGGGCGCGTAACGCCCGTCGCGCGTCGCCGCCGCTCCGCAGCAGCTCGGCGAGCTGGCCGGGGCGTCGCGCGATCGAGCCGAGGACGG
>CAXTDA010000473.1:0-3307 GCA_964242935.1 uncultured Burkholderiaceae bacterium
ACCCGCAGCTGCTCGGCGCCCTGCAGGCCGAGGTGCGCGGCGTGCACGCTTCGTCGGCGCTGCTCGACTACCTGCAGGCGCTGGTCGCCGCGACGCGCCATGCGACGACCTTCGCCGAAGGGCTGTCGCCGCGCGGCGCGCTCGCGCTGCTGCAGGCCGCGCGGGCCTGGGCGCTGCTGTCGCGCCGCGACCACGTGCTGCCCGAGGACGTGCAGGCGGTGTGGGTGCCGGTCGTCAACCACCGCCTGCGGCCGCTGACGCCGAGCGGCGCGTCGCACGTCGCGCAGCGCGACGCGGCGTTGCAGTTGCTAGCGACGGTGGCGGTGTCGTGATTCGCTGCGCCCACCCCGGCGGCGGGCGGGGGCCGAAGGTTGGGGGGGGCTTAGTGGGGGTGGGGCCCCGCCGGGGGCGCGACTCCTTGCGCGGCTCCTGCGGTCGGCGTTCGGCCGTCGCATCGCGGCGAAGATCTTCCAGCCGCGCGGCGCCGAGGCCGGCGAGGTGTTCCTGAACCAGCGGCGCGTCTTCATCGTGCCGACGCGCGCCGGGCTGATCCTCGGCCTGATGCTGGTCGCGCTGCTGCTCGGCTCGATCAACTACTCGCTGTCGCTCGGCTACGCGTTGACGTTCCTGGTCGCGGGCATCGCGTGGATCGGCATGCTCGCGACGTTCCGCAACCTGGCCCACCTCCACCTGCGGCCGCTTCGCGTCGAGCCGGTGTTCGCCGGCGACGCGGCCGAGTTCCGCCTCGTCGTCCGCAACGCCGCGACGCTCGACCGCTACGCGATCGGACTCTCCGTCGACGGCCTGCTCCGCAGCGTGCCCTGCGACCCCTCGTCGCGATCGGAGGAGGACGTCGTCGTGCCGGTCGCGACGACCCGCCGCGGCTGGCAGGCGATGCCGCGCGTCACGCTGGAGACGCGCTTTCCGCTCGGCCTGTGGCGCGCATGGAGCTACTGGACGCCGGCGCTGTCGGTGCTGGTCTATCCGCGACCGGCCGACGCCGGCATCCCGTTGCCGCTCGCGGCCGGCACCGGTCGCGATCATCGCGCCGACCGCGTGCGCGGCAGCGAGGACTTCGCCGGACTGCGGGGCTACGTCGCCGGCGATCCGGTCCGCCGCATCGCGTGGCGGGCGATGGCGCGCAACCCCGAGGGCCGGGTGATGACGAAGCTCTTCGACGGCGGTTCGAGCGGCGAGGCGTGGCTGACGCTGGACGCCGCGCTGTCGTCGACCGGCAACGTCGAAGCGGCGTTGTCGCTGATCGCCCGCTGGGTCCTCGACGCGGAAGCCGATGCGGTGTCGTATGCGCTCGACGTGCCGCCGACCCGCATCGCGCCCGGCCGGGGTCCCGCGCATCGGGCGGCCTGCCTCGAAGCGCTCGCGCTCGCGAACGCATGAGCGGGCGATGAGCAGCCTGCCGTCGGTACGCAACCGTACATCGGGTGAACGACGCGGTCCCGCGAGCCGCGTCGTCGCCGCGATCGCGGCGCGTGAGCGCGAGGTCCGCGACACGCTGTGGCTGCTCGCGACGCTGGTCTGGGTGCTGGCGCCGCACGCGCTCGTGCTGCCGTGGTGGTGCAGCGGCGCGATCGTGACGCTCGTCGCCTGGCGCGCGTGGCTGACCTGGAACGGCCATCGGCTGCCGCACCGGTTGATCCCGATCGCGTTGACCTGCCTCGCCGGGATCGCGGTGTGGTTCGAGTACCGCACGATCTTCGGCAAGGACGCCGGCGTCGCCTACGTGACGCTGCTGCTCGGGCTGAAGCTGCTCGAGATGCGGGCGAAGCGCGACATCTTCGTCGTGATCTTCCTGAGCCTCTTCGTCATGCTGACGTCGCTGTTCGAGTCGCAGTCGATGACGATGGCCGCGATGTTGCTGGTCGGGCTGTGGATGTTGGTCACCGCGCTCGTCTCGGTGCAGTTCGCCGACCGCGAGCCGCGCTGGCGCGTGAAGGCGCGGATCGCGGCGCGGACCGTGGCCTGGTCGCTGCCGCTGATGGCCGTCCTCTTCGTGCTGTTCCCGCGCATCGATGGTCCGCTCTGGGGGATGCCGACCGACGCGTACGCCGCGAAGACCGGCCTCAGCGAAGTGATGGCGCCGGGAAGCTTCGGCCGCCTGTCCGAGTCGCGCGAGATGGCGTTCCGGGTGCGCTTCACCGGACGCGTCCCGCAGCCGTCCGAACGCTACTGGCGCGGGCCGGTGCTGGGCGCGTTCGACGGCCGCGCGTGGACGCCGATGGCGCCGCGGCGGACCGTGCCGTCCCGGTCGGTCGCAGTGGATCCGGCATCGGCGGTGGACTACACGGTGACGCTCGAGCCGAACAACCGGCCGTGGCTGTTCGCGCTCGACGTGCCGTCCGAGCGACCGGCGACGCCGCTCGTCGCCCGCATCCGCTCGGACCTGCAGGTCGTCTCCGACAACCTGGTCCGCGAGCGTTCGACCTTCAGCGCGCGGTCGTTCACGCGTTATCGCGCCGGCGCCGACGAGAACCGCGTGCGGCTGCAGGACTGGCTCGAGCTGCCGCCTGCGGTCAATCCGCGGACGCACGCGTACGCGGCGCAACTCTCGGCCGACGAGACGCGGAGCGACCCGCAGGCAGGCAGCGGGGAGGACGACGGCCGGCGCGCGCATCGCCTGATCGACCGCGTGCTCGCGACGATCCGGAGCGAGGCGTTCGTCTACACGCTCGATCCGCCGGCCCTCGGGCGCGACTCGGTCGACGAGTTCCTGTTCGACACGCGGCGCGGCTACTGCGAGCACTACGCGAGCGCCTTCGTCGTGCTGATGCGGGCGCTCGACCTCCCGGCACGCGTCGTCACCGGCTACCAGGGCGGCGAGTTCAACCCGGTCGACGGCTTCCTTGAGGTGCGCCAGCGCGACGCGCACGCGTGGGCCGAGGTGTGGATCGCGGGCGAGGGCTGGGTGCGCGTCGATCCCACCGCGGCCGTCGCGCCCGACCGCATCGAGCGCGGGGCGGCCGAGGCGTTCGCGGCCGTCCAGGGTTTCGGGTCGCAGGACTCGTGGCTCGGCCAGCTGCTGCAGCGGACGCGCTTCAACTGGGACGCGATCGGCAACGCGTGGAACCAGTGGGTGCTCACGTACAACGCGGACCGGCAGAGCGGCCTGCTGTCGGGCATCGGGATCGAGCGGATCGACTGGCAGAGCCTGACGATCGCGTTGATCGTGGTGTTCGGCGGCGTGCTCTCGGGGATCGCCGGCCTGACGCTGTTCGGCCGGACGAAGGTCGATCCGGTGCTGCGCGACTACGAGAAGGCGTGCGCGGTGCTGGCCCGTGCGGCCGCGAAG
>CAXTDA010000474.1:0-3306 GCA_964242935.1 uncultured Burkholderiaceae bacterium
GAGTCCTCGCCGCGTTCGGCTTCCTCGAGCACCGCGAGGTCGTCCTTCGACGTCAGCGCGCTTCGCACCGACACCCAGCCGCGGTGGATCGCCCCGGCCGCCGAGCCCCCGGTCTCGGCTTCGCCGCCGTAGGCCGTCACGAGACGCTGCAACTCGGCCGCGCCGCCGGCGCAGTCGCTCGCGCGAGACGACAGCGTGCTCTTGATGTTCGCCGACTTCGCATGTTCGGCGCACTCCCGAAAGCCGTACTCGCCGTCCTTGCTGACTTCGATCAGGTCGTTCAGCAGATCGACCACGTCCGACTTGTCCATGTCTGCATCCATGTCATCTCCCGTCTGTTGCGCGCTCGTCAGGCCAGCCGATCGACCGGTCTCGACGCGAACGACGATCGTGTTGCGGGACGGACGGCCGCCCTGTCGGACGGAGGACCATCGATGGGTCGGACGTTCTGCGCAAGGCATGCCCCGATCGCGCGGATCAGCCGAACGTGACGACCTGCCGAACGGCCTGCCCGTCGTGCAGGCGATCGAAGCCGTCGTTGATCTCGTCGAGCGCGAGCCGGCCACTCAACAGCTTGTCCACCGGCAGCCGACCCTGGCGATACAGGTCGAGGTAGCGCGGGATGTCGCGTACCGGGACGCAGGTGCCGATGTAGCTGCCCTTCACGGTGCGCTCCTCCGCGACCAGGTTGACGCCCGGGATCGCGAAGCTGGCCGTCGGCGGCGGCAAGCCCGCCGTGACCGTCGTGCCGCCGCGCCGCGTGATTCCATAGGCGAGCTCGAACGCGCGCGTCGCGCCGGCGAACTCGAACGCGTATTCCACGCCGCCCCCGGTGATCGCGCGGACCTGCTCCTTCGCGTCCGGATCGCGGGCATCGACAACGTGCGTCGCGCCGAGCGCCATCGCATCGTCGAGCTTGGCCGGCGACAGGTCGATCGCGACGATGGTCCGCGCGCCGGCGGCGCGGGCGCCGAGCAGCGCCGCGAGACCGACGCCGCCGAGTCCGATGATCGCGGTCGAGGCCCCGACCCGCACCTGCGCCGTGTTGACCACCGCCCCGACACCGGTCAGCACCGCACAGCCGAACAGCGCGGCTTCGTCGAGCGGGACCTCCGGATCGATGCGGACCAGCGACCGACGCGACACCACCGCGTACTCCGCGAACACCGAGCACCCGAGGTGATGGTTGACGATGTGGTCGTCCTCGTGGATACGGTGTGCGCCCGACAGCAGAGTGCCGGCCCCGTTCGCCGCGGCGCCCGGCTCGCAGAGCGCGGGACGGCCTTCGGCACAGGGCGCGCAATGACCGCAACTCGGCACGAAGACGACGACCACGTGATCGCCGCGCTTCAGGTCGTCGACGCCGCTGCCGATCTCCTCGACGACGCCCGACGCCTCGTGACCGAGCGCCATCGGCATCGGGCGCGGCCGGTCGCCGTTGATCACCGACAGGTCCGAGTGACAGAGGCCGGCAGCGGCGACCTTGATCAGCACCTCGCCGTGGCCGGGTGGGTCGAGCGTGACCGTCCGGACCGTGAGAGGACGGCTGGTGGCATAGGGCCGGTCCACGCCCATGCGATCGAGTACGGCGGCACGAGTCTTCATCGCGAGCTCCTTTGTTGTTCGGCGCTCGCGGTCGGCGCGGCGCGGCCCGCGATGGTAGCAAGGCGCCGCAATCAGAGGATGCGATGCAGCGTCAGTTCGACGGTTTCGGCGCGGCGGGCGCCGACCGCGACCGCGAGCGTGCGATTGAGATGCGCGAGGCGCGCCGCACCGGTCTGCAGGCGGATGAACGTGCGAAAGAAGTACTCGGACGGATCGACCGGCTCGCCGCGGCCGAGCCGTTGCAGCACGTCGCGCGGTCCGTACCGATAACCGGAGCTGACGACCTCGACGCGGGAATCGTCGTCGAGCACGAGACGGTAGTGCGCCTCGATGTCGACGACGCCGTCGGCGCGGACGACCTGCCAGTCCGCACCGCCCGGCTCGACGACGCCGGTCATCTCCGGGCCGTCGACGCGACCGCCGACGATGTCGACGACCCGGCGCTCGCCGTAGGGCCCCATCCCCAGCGAGACGATCGGGCCGACGCGGACTTCGAGAGAGCAGAGGTAGTCGCTCTGGAGCGGCAGCCGTTCGATAGCGTCAGTCATCGTCGACCGTCGAACAGGTCGCGACCAGCGCACTTACGATCGGCGCTCGACTCATTGTTTTACCGGTTGATCAATGGCAAAAAATCCGGGCACTCATGTGCGGAAAGGCTCCCCGATCCGGCCCCGGACCGGTGCCCACTCACGATCCGCCCGTGGCGACGCACTGCCTCATCGGGCATAGGTCCCTGTGATAATATCCGCGCCGCTGCGCCCGTAGCTCAGTTGGATAGAGTACTTGGCTACGAACCAAGGGGTCGGGCGTTCGAATCGCTCCGGGCGCACCAGTGATGCCTCAGGATCAACAGCTTAGGCGCGTTTGCGTCTAGGCTGTTTTTCTTTGCCGGCCGGCTTTTGGTCGAATCATTGATCGGCCAGAGGTTTGGTTATCCGGGCTGGACGCTGTTGCATCGCTGCGTTGCTGTACCGTCCCGTGACCGAATACGGAGTCGACGACGCGGTCGATGCGCTGCTCCGACGCCTCCTCTTCGGCGCTATTGCGCTTCTGAAGCTCGCCGACGTCGAATGAAGGCCAGCGAGTACCGGCCCGTCAACGCGTTGCCAGGCCATGGTCACGCGGCAGCTCCACCATCACTTCATCATCCGGGAAAGCACGAGTGCTCGACGGGTCGCGCGGTCGGGGTCGTCGCTTCGCTTTCTCGAACGCTTCGTGCCGGGCGACGCGGCATTAGTCGAGTACGACGTTGGTCCGGGCGCGCACGCGCATCAACTCGGCCTCCAGCGTGCGGACGCGTCGCAGCAGCGACACCGCGACCGCGAGTCCCTGTTCGTCGAGCTCGAAGTGGTCGCGCAGGCGTCGTGCGGCGCGGGCGAGCACGAGTCCTTCCGCCTCGAAGCGCGGGCCGGTGTCGGGTCCCGATGACGGCAACGCGCCGCAGGCGACGAGGTCGTCGAGCAACGGCTGCGGCAGCCCGGACCACTCGGCCGCCTCGCGCGTCGAGTAGTTCGTTTGCGATTCGAGCCAGACGACGCGGGTGCCTTCGAATGTCATGTTCCGCCTCCCTCTGTCGTGCCGCGACGCCACGCCGCCCGCACGTCGGACGTCGACGCCTTCTGCAGTTCCGAATACAGTTCGCGCTCGCGCGCCGTGGGCGACGTCGGCGTCGCGATGCGTACGATGGCGTACAGATCGCCG
>CAXTDA010000475.1:0-3287 GCA_964242935.1 uncultured Burkholderiaceae bacterium
ATCCAGGCCGACAGCCGATCGAGCTTGCCGGCGAGGTCGCGCTCGCACCCCTGCCGTTCGGGTCGGTCGACCGGCTCGCGGTGGCCTCCTGGTGCGTCCTGCTGGCGCTGGCCCTCGTCCTCGTCGACCTGCGTCGCGTGCGGCCTCGCCGCGACGCGGACGCAGACGGTCTTCGGTGTCGGCGCCGAACGGCCGGCGTGGCTGATCGTCGGCGAGGCGCCCGGGGCCGACGAGGATGCGACCGGCGAGCCGTTCGTCGGCCCTGCCGGCAAGCTGCTCGACGCGATGCTGGCCGCGGTCGGCCACGCGCGCGAACGCGACGTCTTCATCGTCAACATGGTGAAGTGCCGGCCGCCGGGCAACCGCGACCCGTCGCCATCCGAGCTCGCCGCATGCCGCCCGTTCCTCGAGCGGCAGATCGCGTTGCTGCGGCCGCGGGTGATCCTCGTCGTCGGCAAGGTCGCGACCGCGGCGCTGCTCGGACACGAAGGGACGATGGGCAGCGCGCGCGGCAGGCTGCACCGGCTGTCGATCGGCGGCCGCGACATCCCGGCGATCGCGACCTACCACCCGGCCTACCTGCTGCGCTCGGCCGCCGAGAAGGCGAAGGCCTGGGCCGACCTGTGCTTCGCCCGCGAAACCTACGAGGGCCTGCCGCCCGAATCGGCTCCCTGAGCGGACTGCGTCAGTGCCGGCCCTCGCGGATCAGCGTCAGCGGATCGGCGCGCCGGATGTTCATCTTGTGCCGGCGCATCACGAGCAGCATCGAACCGACGACGAAGAGCCCGAACAGGATGATGATCTTCGCGACCGAGAGGTCGTAGCGGACCAGCACCGCGTACACGCACAGCATCGCGAGCACCGACAGGTTCTCGTTGAAGTTCTGGACCGCGATCGAATGGCCCGCGCTCATCAGCACGTGGCCGCGGTATTGCAGCAGCGCGTTCATCGGCACCACGAAGAAGCCGGCGAGCCCGCCGATCAACGTCAGCAGCAGGCTCGCGAGGACGAGGTACAGCGGCACCTGCATCCCGAAGCCCTCGAGCACGATCGGCGGCACGGAGTCCTTGTGGAAGAACGCGAGCGACATCACGAGCACACCCATCGCAATCCCCACCGGCAGGACGGACAACGCGCGCTTCAACGGCACGCGGGCCGCGAGGACCGCGCCGGCCGCGATGCCGATCGCGACGACCGCCTGCAGCGTCGCGCCCTGCGTCAGGTCGAGCCCGAGCGACGCGGCGGCCCAGCGCAGCACGATGAACTGCAGCGTGGCCCCGGCGCCCCAGAACAGCGTCGTCACCGCGAGCGAGATCTGGCCGAGCTTGTCGCGCCACAGCGTCGCGAAGCATTGGGCGAAGTCGATGATCAACCGGGCGGGATTGCGTTCCTGGTGCGCATAGCGCACGCCGGTGTCGGGGATGCGGAGGTTGACGACGGCGGCCAGCGCGTAGATGCCGGCGATCACGGTGATCGCGGCCTGCGGCGCGGTCTCGATGCCGGTGTCGATGAACGGGAAATCCCACGACAGCATCCGGCTCGACAGCTTCTGCCCGACGAGCTGGCCGCCGAGCAGCGTGCCCATGATGATCGAACCGACGGTCAGCCCCTCGATCCAGCCGTTCGCCTTGACGAGGTCCTCGGACGGCAGCAGCTCGGTGAGGATGCCGTACTTGGCCGGCGAGTAGGCCGCGGCGCCGAGGCCGACGATCGCGTAGGCGACGAGCGGATGCGCGCCGAACAGCATCGTCAGGCATCCGACGATCTTGACGCTGTTGGTGATGAACATCACGCGGCCCTTCGGCAGCGCGTCGGCGAACGCGCCGACGAAGGCCGCGAGCAGCACGTACGACAGACCGAAGAACAGTTTCAGGAGCGGAGTCATCCACTCCGGGGCCGAGATCTGGATCAGCAGCGAGATCGCGGCGATCAGCAGCGCATTGTCGGCGAGCGACGAAAAGAACTGCGCCGCCATGATGGTGTAGAAGCCACGCTTCATCCGTGAGGCCCGTCTCCAGATTGATCGAATCGCCGTCGCGTTGCCGCGATCCGTCCGCACATCCGGATCCTGCAGCCGTCCGCAGTCAGCGTCCCGTCCCTGCGCGTAGCGGCTCGATGCACCCGTGGCCCAGGTGCGCCGCAACGAGGATCAGTTGTCCCCTTGGCGGGCAGGGTTATAACATGAATCGTCGGGCCTGCTCCCTTCGAGGAGCCGGGTCGAACCGCATCATGCGAGTGGTCGACGCGGCGCGGTCGGCCTTCGCTTTATGATCCGGCCGATCGTCGAATCAGCTGCAATGCCGATCCTCGTGCGGGTCCGACGACCGTCCCCAACCACCCGTGTCCAGACCCATCCAGGCGCTGATCTCGCGACGTGCGATCGCCGACAACATCGATGTCGTGCGCCGCGCCGCGCCGCGCGCCCGCGTCTGGGCGGTGCTGAAGGCCGATGCGTACGGACACGGCCTCGCCCGCATCGTCGGCGGGGCCAGCCCGTCGCTCGCGCAGGCCGACGGCATCGCGATCCTCGAGACCGAGACCGCCGAACGGCTGCGCGACCTCGGCTGGCAGGGGCCGATCCTGCTCCTCGAAGGCTGCTTCGATGCCGCCGACCTCGACGCGGCGATGCGACTCGGGGTCACGGTGACGGTCCACGACGACGACCAGATCGCGATGATCGACGCCGCGCGGGTCGCGACGCCGCTGCCGGTCTACCTGAAGATGAACTCCGGGATGAACCGACTCGGATTCGCCCCGGCGCGCTTCGGCGCCGTGTACCGGCGGCTCGCGGCGACCGGCAAGGTCGGCACGATCACGTCGACGACGCACTTCGCCAACGCGGACCGTCCGGACGGCATCGCCGACCAGATGGCTGCGTTCGAACGCGGGGTCGCGGGCATCGCCGGCCCGCGGTCGCTCGCGAATTCCGCCGCGATCCTCCTCCATCCCGGAACGCAGGGCGACTGGGTCCGCCCCGGCATCATGATCTACGGCGCGTCGCCGTTCGCGACCCGCAGCGCCGCCGACTGCGGGCTCACACCGGCGATGACGCTGCAGAGCCGCCTGATCGCGGTGCAGGACCTGCGGGCCGGCGACGCCATCGGTTACGGCCATCGCCACGTCGCCGAGCGCGCGATGCGCATCGGCGTCGTCGCGTGCGGCTACGCGGACGGCTATCCGCGCGTCGCGCCGAGCGGCACGCCGGTCGCGGTCGACGGCATCGCGACGCGGCTCGTCGGACGCGTGTCGATGGACATGCTGACGGTCGACCTGACGCCGATCCCGGC
>CAXTDA010000476.1:0-3275 GCA_964242935.1 uncultured Burkholderiaceae bacterium
GACGAGTCCGCGGCGGATCGCCGAGACCGCGGCCGCGCACGCGCCGGTGCCGCAGGCCAGCGTCTCGCCGGCGCCGCGCTCGTGGACGCGAAGGCGCAGCGTGCTGCGATCGACGACCTGGGCGAAGCCCACGTTGACGCGGTCCGCGAAGCGGCGATGGTGTTCGATGCGACGTCCGAGCGCCGCGACCGGCGCGGCATCGACGTCGTCGACGACGGTCACCGCGTGCGGGTTGCCCATCGAGACGACGCCGATCTCGACCGTCGTGCCGTCCACGTCGAGCGGCCACAGCGTCTCGTCGTGGGCGCGTCGCGACGTCAGTCCCGCGGCGTCGAACGGCAGGTCCTGCGGCGCGAAGCGGGGCGGGCCCATGTCGACGGTGACGTCGCCGTCGTCGTCGATGCGCGGCACGATCAGACCGGCGCGCGTCTCGACCCGGAGCGCGGGCGCGTCGCTCAGACCCTTGTCCCGGACGAAGCGGGCGAACGCCCGCGCGCCGTTGCCGCACTGCTCGACCTCGCCGCCGTCGGCGTTGTAGATGCGGTACGAGAAGTCGGCGATCGCCGCGTCCGACGGCGGGCCGACGACCAGGATCTGGTCGGCGCCGACGCCGAAACGCCGGTCCGCCAGCCAGCGCCACTGCGGCGGGGCGAGGGCGATCGGCGCGCGCGTCGCGTCGAGCACCACGAAGTCGTTGCCGGCGCCCTGCATCTTGGTGAATTTCAAACGCATCGCCGGATTATCGTCGATGGGCCGCGGTGCGTCGCACGTTCCGGTTGACGCCGGCCGTGTCACCGTCACCGATAGAACCTGCCTTCGCCCCCGGGTCGGGTCTTGAACCGCTTGTGGGTCCACAGGTACTGCGCGGGCATCTCGCGCACCCGGTCCTCGATGAACTCGTTCATGCGCCGCGCGGCGCGTGCCAGCGTCGCCGGCGAATCGTCGTCGTTGTCCGGGAAATCGCTCCACGCCGGGTAGAAGCGCGCCTCGTAGCCGTCCGGCGTCATCCGCGTGATGCACGGCACGACGCGCGCCTTCGTGATGCGCGCGAGCCGCGCCGGGGCCGTGATCGTCGCGGCGGACACGCCGAAGAACGGCACGAACGCCGCGTCGCGGGGCCCGAAGTCCATGTCCGGCAGGTAGTAGAACGACAGTCCGCGCCGCATCGCGCGGATCGCCGGCCGCATCCCGTCCTGGCGGGACAGCAGGATCGGCTTGTTGAAGCGGCTCCGCGCGGCGAGGATCGTCTCGTCCAGCACCTTGTTCTTCTGATGCGAGTACATCGAGATCGCGTGCATGAGCATCGAGAAGCGGATGCCGCCGGCGTCGAGCCCCACGAAATGCGGCGCGAGGACGATCACCGGTCCCGTCGCGGCCGCTTCCTCGAAGTGATGGAGGTCGATCCAGCGGACATGCCGCTCGATGCGCGACCGGTCGCCCCACCAGATCAGGCCGCGGTCGAGCAGGGCCTGCGCGAAGGCGCGGAAATGCGCGCGTGCGAGTTTCCGCCGCTCGTCCTGCGGCATCGTCGGGAAGCATGCCCGGATGTTGACGCGCGCGACGCGCCGCCGCTGCGCCGCGACGCCGTACAGGATCGTTCCGAGGAGGGCACCGAGCGCCCGCGTGGCCGGTAGCGGCAAGCGGCCGATCGCCCGAAGGACCGCGAGCCAGAATCGGGTCATGAGCAGGCGCTCACACTTGCGACTCCGCCGGCGTTCGCTCGGGCGACGGTGCCGCCCCCCGCGGCTTCTTGTAGCGGTTGTAGCCCCACAGGTACTGCTCCGGATCGAGGCGGATCAAGTCTTCGAGCGCCGCATTGATGCGCGTCGCGGCCGCGAGCGGATCATCGGGCATCGGCTCGTCGAGCGTCGAGAAATGCACGACCCATCCCTGTCCCGCATCGAGCCGTTCGCCGCGTGCGAAGAGCAGCGTCGCGCCGGTCATCCGCTGCAGGCGGCCGGGCAGCACCATCGTGTAAGCGGGACGGCCGAAGAACGGCGCCCAGACGCCTTCGCCGTTGCTCGGCACCTGGTCGGGCAGCATCCCGATCGCCTCGCCGCGCTTCAACGCGCGGACCAGTCGCCGCACGCCGGCCAGGTCGGCCGGTGCGAGCGCCAGGTTCTCGCGCGCGCGACGTCCCTCGATCAGCGGCGCGAGCCACGCCTTCCGCGGGCGGCGGTACAGCACCGTCAGCGGCGCGCCGGACGCGCGGTTGTTCGCGTAGTACTGGGCAGTCACCTCGAAGCAGCCGAGGTGCGGCGTCAGGAACACGATGCCGCGCCCCGCCGCGCGCGCCGCCTCGACGTGTTCCCAGCCGGTCGCCGTGGTGCGCCGAAGGACCTCGTCCTGCGGCCGCATCCAGACGTGCGCCAGTTCGAGGACGCCGCGTCCGGCCTGGCCGGCGGTGCGCGCGACAAGCGCTGCATCCTCCACCGACGGGTAGCCGGCCTGCGCCAGATTGTCGACCAGGTGCCGCCGATACCCCGACGACCATCGACCGACGAGCCGGCCGAGCCGGCCGCCCATCCGTTGCAGCACGTCGAGCGGCAGCAGCGACAGGAGGCGAAGGAGAATCGTCAGCACGGGCGCAGCCGCGGGGCTCGGACCATCGATCGGAATGCCGCGCGACCGCGCGTCGACCGCGGCACCGCGAGGGGGCGGAAAAGGCGCGGTATGATACGGCCACCAGAGCGCATCGACGAGGCGGGAGCGAATCCTGCTTTGGTCTTCCGATGCGTGGACCCGTCCTCTTAATGACAACTTGCGGGGCGGTCCGGTCGAAACCTGTCGGGTTTCGGCTCCCCTGCCGCTAAAGCGTCGTCGATCCCACTGCATCCTGTGACCGGCCGCGCAATGCGGCATTCATTCCTCGTCCAGGAGCATTGCATGTCCTCCGATTTCCTCTTCACCTCCGAGTCGGTCTCGGAAGGTCACCCCGACAAGGTCGCCGACCAGATCTCCGACGCGATCCTCGACGCCATCTTCGCGCAGGATCCGCGTTCGCGCGTCGCCGCAGAGACGCTGTGCAACACCGGCCTGGTCGTGCTGGCCGGCGAGATCACGACGAACGCGCACGTCGACTACATCCAGGTCGCACGCGACACGATCAAGCGCATCGGCTACGACAACACCGACTACGGCATCGACTACAAGGGCTGCGCGGTGATGGTCTGCTACGACAAGCAGAGCAACGACATCGCGCAGGGCGTCGACCACGCGAGCGACGACCACCTCAACACCGGCGCCGGCGACCAGGGCCTGATGTTCGGCTACGC
>CAXTDA010000477.1:0-3270 GCA_964242935.1 uncultured Burkholderiaceae bacterium
AGCAGACCACGCTGGTCGCGCAGGACCGCAACGCGCTCGAGCTGCTGGTCGGCGCGCCGGTGCCGGACGTGGAACTGCCCGACACCATCGAGGCCGTCGACGGAATGCTCGACGAACTGCCCGCGGGCCTCGACTCGCAGATCCTGCTGGGTCGGCCGGATGTCGTGCAGGCCGAGTACCAGCTGCGGGCCGCGAACGCGCGCATCGGCGCCGCACGCGCCGCGTTCTTTCCGACGATCAGCCTGACCGCGGTCGCGGGCGTCGCAAGCAACGCGCTGTCGACGCTCGCCACCGGCAATGCGTTCGCCTGGTCCGTAGGACCGGCCATCTCCCTGCCGATCTTCGACGCGGGTCTCCGCCGGGGCAACCTCGTCGTCGCCGAGTCGCAGCGCGACGCGGCGGTGGCGACTTACCAGAAGACCATCCAGTCGGCGTTCCGCGACGTCGCCGACGCCCTCGCACGGCGGGGGACCATCGACGACCAGTTCAAGGCGCAGTCCGACCTCGAGGCCGCGGCCCGCGACAGCTTTTTCCTCGCGGACGCCCGGTACCGGGAAGGCGTCGATGCGTTCCTGACCAGCCTCGACGCGCAGCGGACGCTGTACACGGCGCGGCGGTCGCTCGCGTCGATCCGGCAGGTCCGGGCAGCCAACCTCGTCACGCTGTTCCGCGTACTGGGCGGTTCGACGGAATGACGCGCATCGTCGCCCTTGTCAGCACGACACCGAGTCGGAATAGCAACCCATCGCCGAAGCGCATCGGACGTTCGCGGAAAGCGCTACGAAGCCGGTCGATCCGGAACCATCGGTCGGCCCGACGATCGATCCCCCGTGCAAAATTGGCGCACGACACGCGCGTACGGCAGACCTGCCCTCCGCCACTTTTGGAGAACCCCTCATGAAGAACCTCAGCAAGATCATCGTCGCGGTCGGCTGTGCCCTGCCCCTGCTGGCCAACGCTCAGGCCGTGAAGCCCGCCGACCAGCCCCGCACGCAGCTCGAGAAGGAACAGACCCAGGACAACGGACAGGCGACCAAGTATCCCGGGCCGACCGCGACCGATGGCTCCGGCTCGACGACGAGCAAGGACAGCGGCGCGTCCGGCATGAAGCACAAGGGCATGAAGTCGGACAAGGCGAAGGCCGCCGACACGCCCGCCGGCAGCGTCCCGACCTACCCCGCGCCGACCCCCGACGGCCGTCCGACGTCGCCGTCGACGACGAAGTGATGTCCAGTTCGTAGTGAAGAAAGGGCGGCCTCTCGGCCGCCCTTTTTCGAGGAGTCGCCGCTCAGGCGTTCCGCCGCGCCACCGCTCCGTAGATCACGAGCACTACGATCGCGCCGATCACCGACGCGATGAACCCGGCGTTCTCGTTCGGGCCGTAGAAGCCGACCGCCTGGCCGATGAAGCGCGCGACGAACGCGCCGACGATGCCGAGCACGATCGTCAGGATGAAGCCCATCCCCTCCTTCCCCGGATGCAGGAACTTGGCGACGACGCCGACGATGAACCCGATGACGATCGTGCCGATGATGCCGTAACCCATGCGTTCGCTCCCGTGCGAATGATTGAAGGCGTGCAGTCTGGGCCAGCGACGCGCGAGGATCAGGCGGACAACGCCTTATATCGAATGCGTTTCGGCTTCGCCCCTTCCTCGCCGAGCCGCTTCTTCTTGTCGGCCTCGTACTCCTGGTAGTTGCCGTCGAAGAAGGTCCACTTCGACTCGCCTTCGGCCGCGAGGATGTGGGTCGCGATGCGGTCGAGGAACCAGCGGTCGTGGCTGATCACCATCACCGACCCCGCGAACTCCTGCAACGCGTCCTCGAGCGCGCGCAGCGTCTCGACGTCGAGGTCGTTGGACGGCTCGTCGAGCAGCAGCACGTTGCCGCCGGCGAGCAGCGTCTTGGCCAGATGGAGCCGCCCGCGCTCGCCGCCCGACAGGTTGCCGACGATCTTCTGCTGGTCGCCTCCCTTGAAGTTGAAGCGGCCGAGGTAGGCGCGGGACGGCATCTCGAAGCGGCCGACCGTCAGCAGGTCGGCGCCGCCGGTGACGTCCTCGAACACGGTCTTCCGGTTGTCGAGGTCCTCGCGGGTCTGGCCGACCAGCGAGATGCGGGCCGTGCTGCCGATCGCGACCTCGCCGCTGTCCGGCTTCTCCTGGCCCGAGATCATCCGGAACAGCGTCGTCTTGCCGGCGCCGTTCGGCCCGATGATGCCGACGATCGCGCCGGCCGGCACCTTGAACGACAGCCCGTCCATCAACATCCGGTCGCCGTACGACTTCCGGACGTCCTTGAACTCGATGACCTCGTTGCCGAGCCGCTCGGCGACCGGGATGAAGATCTCGTTCGTCTCGTTGCGCTTCTGGTACTCCTGCGAGTTCAGCTCCTCGAAGCGCGCGATCCGCGCCTTCGACTTGGCCTGCCGCGCCTTGGGGCTCTGCCGCACCCACTCGAGCTCGGTCTTGAGCGCCTTCTGGCGCGCCGACTCGGTCGACTCCTCCTGCTTCAGCCGCGCCTGCTTCTGGTCGAGCCACGAGCTGTAGTTGCCCTTCCACGGAATGCCGTGGCCGCGGTCGAGCTCGAGGATCCATTCGGCCGCGTTGTCGAGGAAGTAGCGGTCGTGGGTGACGCCGACGACGGTCCCCGGGTAGCGCAGCAGGAACTGCTCGAGCCACTCGACCGACTCGGCATCGAGGTGGTTGGTCGGCTCATCGAGCAGCAGCATGTCCGGCTTCGACAACAGGAGCTTGCAGAGCGCGACGCGGCGCTTCTCGCCCCCCGACAACGGGCCGATCTTCGCGTCCCACGGCGGCAACCGGAGCGCGTCGGCCGCGATCTCGAGCTGATGGTCGCTGTCGCTGCCGGCGGTCGACAGGATCGCCTCGTAGCGCGCCTGCTCCTCGGCCAGCTTGTCGAAGTCCGCGTCGGGCTCGGCGTACGCGGCATACACGGCCTCGAGCTTCGCCTTCGCCTCGAACATCTCGCCGAGGCCCGACTCGACCTCCTCGCGGACCGTGGCCTCGGGGTCGAGCTTCGGCTCCTGCTCGAGGTAGCCGATCTTCAGGTTCGGCATCGGTGTCGCCTCGCCTTCGATGTCCTTGTCGATGCCGGCCATGATCCGCAGCAGGCTCGACTTGCCCGAGCCGTTGGTGCCGAGCACGCCGATCTTCGCGCCCGGGAAGAACGACAGCGAGATGTTCTTGAGGATCTGGCGCTTCGGCGGAACCATCTTGCCGACGCGGTTCATCGTGTAGACGTACTGGGCCAT
>CAXTDA010000478.1:0-3269 GCA_964242935.1 uncultured Burkholderiaceae bacterium
GTGGACTCCTTCTTCCGCAAGGATCGGGTGTCCGCGAAAACGGGTCAACTTCACTCGCGCGAGCGCGCGAGGCTGGCGTCGAGCTTGCCGAACAGCTTTCTACAGCGCGTTCCGTTCATCGCCTGCGACAGAACGGCTCTGACAATATCCGCGTTCTCAGCGTTGGCCAGCTGAACGGCACGTAGCGCATCCAGCGACGCCGCGATGGCCTTGCCACGTCAGATGGATTTCTGAAAGACTAGCGAAGCTCGGTGACTCGGCACTATCCTGCAGCACCGACCTGCCCGGAGCATGCAACGTCCGTCCCGTGCCATTGACGGCACCCTGAAAAATGCCATGGAACCGACCCCCGCCCCCTCCGAACCCCTACCTGACCCGGCGACAACGATCACGCCCGCCCCGGCGTCACCCGACACAGGTGGACCCACCATCGAGTCGATCCATCGTGACCTCGCGCTCGCGAATACCTACCGTATCGAGCTGCTCAGAACGATGCTCGCGCTCTCGGGTGGGCTGTTCGCCTTCACGGTGACGTTCCGTCCGACGCTGACGCACGTCGACCAGGCGTGGGGAATGTGGGTCGGCTGGATTGGGCTGGCGGTCTCGATGGGAGGCGGGTTCGTGCAGTTGCTCGGATGGGATCATTACTACAAGAGCTATCGCGACTTCGACTGGAAGAAACGCAACAAAGACGGCAAGGCACTAGGAAAGAAGAAACGGGACGACGTGACGGAGTGGAGGCGCTGGGGCCTCTTCTTCCAATGGGTGGGCTTTGCAGCCGGCATCATCGGAATTGGGACATTCTCGGCGGCCAACATCGCCAATATACATGTCACCCAAGACTCGCGAGCGGGATGCACGTCGTGCGTCGGAAAGACGGGAGATGTGACGACCCCCGAGACACCAAGGGGCGGAGGTACGACACCGTGAGCACCGCTACAGTTGAGCTCAACAACTTGATCGCTGGGGCAAGCCGAGACCAGCAGTCGTATGCAAGTGCCAACCGTACCGCTATTAGCAATGCGCTTGACGGGTGGGGACCAGACAGCGCTACGGCCTCTGAGCACGCCGGCGCACGCATGGCCGTTAACATCTCGGCCGTGCATATCCCCGCCTTCTGCAAGTCGACCAATGTGGAGGACAAGCCGTACAGGAACGGCTACGACCTGGAAAAGTACCGATTGGGCGATAACGGGAAACCTGTTGCGACCCGAATGATAGTGGACCAGGCGCTGCCGATCGACACCAAGCACGACTTTCGGGATATTTATTTTGGGGCCCTCGAGATGAACGGCACAGGGGTCCGCTTCTACGGCGATCTCTGCATGATCCTGCGCCGTGGCGCCTTCGCTGACGACACGGTCGTCCTCGACCGCAACTCGTACGACCTTGTACGCCCGCCGCTCGTCGACATCGTCAACCAGCAGACAGATGAGAATGCCCGGAACCGCGAGCGCCGGAGCCTCGCGAAGAAACTCAGCGGCAAATGGATACCGGACATGAGCGCCATGGTGGGGCTGCGCGTGTTCGCCTCGATCGGGATTCAGCGACGCCGATGCACGACTGGTCAGATCGCGGACGCGATCTGCAACGACGAGGACTACATCGAGGTCCTGAAGATCGGATCATTCGGTGCGGCGCAGCTGCAGGAAGTGCGCGTCTCCTCGAACATCGCGGCTGCCGACGCGCTCGCAGGTGACCGTGTGCTGACCGGTCCGCCACCTCGGTTCGAGGCCCTGATGTGGCGGGAGCGCCGCGTGCAGGCCGAAGCAGAACTCCGTCGGCTTGGGGTGCGCTTCGTGACAGCGACAGTCGGCGGTCGGACGAGGGACTGACGATGGCGGAGGAGTGGAGGATCGACACGCTTGACGCACGAGGTGGCCTTGCCTTCGCCGCCCGCCGTGGCCCGCTGGAGCAGCTTGAGACGCCGGGGACCGGTGATGCCGACCGGCGCCTGCCCGCAGTCGACGAGCCTTGCATCCACATCGGCCCGCCGGATTTCTCGCCGACGGTCGTGCCGAACCGGGCCATCGCGCTGGCAGCGGGACGTGGCTGCTTTCAGACCGGCCTGTTCATCGAAGACGTTGAAGTCACCTTCGAATCGCCTCTTGCAATTGCCGAGTTCGTCAGGCGCGCGTACCTGAGCGGTGGCGCCGGAGACGGGACCGAGGGTGGCGGTGGGAACGGGCCGCCGCCGCCCCCTGACGACCGCCCTCCTGACGATCCGACACCAATGCCCGAGCGACCAATGCACGACGGCTTGCTTGTGGCAGGGATCGAGGCGGCCGCGGCTGCCTTCGATACGGCAAGCCTCGGGTCAAAGCTCGGCAAGTCGACACCATTCGGCGATTGGCCGCAAGACTTGGTTCGAGAATCGGATCAGTCATCGAAGGTGGATGATGGACTTGTGGGAAATCTGGCATACGCTGCACAACGAGTACTCATGGAGATCGTGGACCGATTTCCGAAGAATAGTGATCACAATGCGCTCCTGGTCTGGCAGGCGAGTGCTTCGACGATCCGGTCGATGGTCGACAGCATCGGCTTGCCTTCCATGGTCTGGCAAGGACGCGGCGGGAAGCTGCTGGCGCAACGGATGCATTATCTTCTGGAACGTTATCCGTCGCTGCCCGCCTGCGAGGCATGCCTCAAGATGCAAGCCAGAGACGCGGGGCCAGCGCCCCTGCTGACCTGGCTTCTGTTCTTCAGTAGCGCACCGCTTGGCGATCGAGACGCGTGTCATCGCGCGCTAATTGGCTGGCTGTCGTTCGAGGACTGGCAATGGCCTTGGCGGGTAACGGTGCCGCGATCCTCACCTGGCGACCGAAACCCGATTGCTCAACTCCGCAGGCTTCCATTGCCGTCAGACATGAGGATGATGGTGCCGGAGGATGTCCGACCGAGCGCCAGCCTTTACCACGCCTTGGCGGTCTTCTTGGCACGTCCTCAGGTCGCGAAGCAGCAGCCGGGATTGGTGGAGATCATGCTCTTGGCAGCCGTTTGCGTCGTGGGCGCATCCTCTCCGGTCTCGTGCATCGAGCAGTGCCTGTATTCGCGTTGGCCGCAAAGTCCACATCGGCAACTTGTCTTCGCCCTTCTAGACGCCGCATGGAGATGGCTGCGCGAGCAGCTCCCGAGGGAGGTTTTCCCGCCAGCGATTGAGGATCTGATCAAGGGGACCGCTTATCTCCGCTATCTCGCGGACGAGGTCGCGACTAGTACGACATCTCGTAAATAGCTTTCATTAAAAGAGGTTCCAACGTAGTCTC
>CAXTDA010000479.1:0-3260 GCA_964242935.1 uncultured Burkholderiaceae bacterium
GGGGCGCCCGGCGGCCCAGGCCTCGGCGCGCGACGTCCACGTCGCGATGTCCTTCGCGACGTACCCGGTCTCGACGTCGGCCTGCGCGCGCATCAGCCGCGCGTAGACGAAGTCCGCGGTCACGTCGCCGATCATCGGATAGTCGTCCGAGTCGCTGCAGACGATGGCGACGCCGTGCTCGCGGGCAAGCGCGACGAAGGCTTCGCAACGGAAGCTCTCGTGGCGCACGTCGAGCGCGTGCCGCAGCGGCAGCGAGCCGACCTCCTTCGGCAGCAACGCGAGGAAGGCCGCGAAGTCGTCGGGGTCGAAGCGCTTCGTCGGCATGAACTGCCACAGCAACGGGCCGAGCTTCGGACCGAGCGCGTCGAGGCCGCTGTCGACGAAGAACGCGATCGATTCGCCGGCTTCGGCCAGCACCTTGCGGTTGGTCGCGTAGCGCGAGGCCTTGACCGCGAAGACGAAGTCGTCCGGCGTCTCGTCGCGCCAGCGTGCGAAGCTGGCCGGCGACTGCGTGCGGTAGTAGGTCGCATTGATCTCGATCGCGGTGACCTGCGAGCTCGCGTAGATCAGCTCCTTCTTCTTCGGCACGTCCTTCGGGTAGAACGTTTCGCGCCACGGGTCGTAGTTCCAGCCACCGATGCCGACGCGAATCGTCGCGGAAGGGGTCGAGCGCGTCGCCACGGAGACTCTCCTGTCGCTGCGGTGGATGGGATGCGGTCCGAGCCGCGATCGGTCTCGAAGCGCCCGCACGTTAACATCGGCCGCGGCCACGATCCCGGGTGCGACGGAGCCGACGACGAACGCGGCCGCGGATGAAGCACAATGCGCTTCGCGCCCTCGCGGCGCCCGAACGATCGATCAGGAGAATCCCATGACGCAGATCCACCGCCAACCCCTGGCCCGCCTCGCATTCGTCGCACTCGCGCTCGCGCTCGCCGCCTGCTCGATGATGCCGTCGACCGGCAGCAGCGACAAGGTCACGCTGACCGGCGCGAGCGAGGTGCCGGCGGTCGCGACCTCGGCCACCGGAATCAGTACGGTCGCCATCTCCAGCGACGGCGCGGTGAGCGGATCGATCACGGTGACCGGCATGGCGCCGACGATGGGCCACATCCATCAGGCCGCGCCCGGCATCAACGGCCCGGTGATCGTGCCGTTCGTGCAGAACGGCAACGTGTTCACCGCGCCGGCCGGCGCGAAGCTGACCGAAGCCCAGCTCGCCGCGTACCGTGCGGGCAATCTGTACGTCAACGTACACAGCGCCGCGTATCCCGCCGGCGAGATCCGCGCGCAGTTGAAGCCGTCCTGAGCCGGGATCGACCGGACAGCCGGGCACGGGGCGACCCATCATGCAGTGGGACGACGGACGGCAGAGCGAGAACGTCGAGGACGTGCGTGGTTCGAGCGGCGGCGGTGGCGGTCTGCCGTTCGGCGGCCGGACCATCGGCATCGGCACCGTCGTCGTCGCGCTGATCGGGTCCTACTTCTTCGGGATCGATCCGCGCGTCATCCTCGGTCTCGCCGGCGGCGGCGACTCGGCGCCCGTGCAGCAGCAACAGCCGCCGTCGCGCGAGGTGCCGGCCAACGACCGCCCCGCACGCTTCGCGTCGCGGGTCCTGCTCGACACCGAGGAGACCTGGACCGCGATCTTCAGGCAGAACGGCGGCACCTATCGGCCGCCGAAGCTCGACCTCTTCACCGGCTCGTACGGCACGGCCTGCGGGCAGGGCGTCTCGGCGGCCGGCCCGTTCTATTGCCCGGGTGACGAGAAGGTGTACATCGACCTCGGCTTCTTCACGTTGCTCGAGCAACGCTTCAAGGCGCCCGGCGACTTCGCGCAGGCCTACGTCATCGCGCACGAGGTCGGGCATCACGTGCAGAAGCTGATCGGCGTCACCGACAAGACCGAGGCGATGCGCCGTCGCATGTCGGCGACCGACTACAACCGGGTCTCGGTGCGCGTCGAGCTGCAGGCCGACTGCTTCGCCGGCGTCTGGGGAAACCGCCTCGCGACCGGCCAGTCGCCGCTGAAGCTCGATCCGGGCGACGTCGACGAGGCGTTGCGCGCCGCGACCGCGATCGGCGACGACACGTTGCAGAAGCAGTCGCGCGGCCAGGTCGTCCCGGACAGCTTCACGCACGGTTCGTCTGCGCAACGGGTCAGCTGGTTCCGGCGCGGGATGGACTCGGGCGACCTCCGTCAATGCGACACGTTCAAGGCCGGCAGTCCCTGACCCTGTACGGCATCGCCCTGGCCGTCTGACGGTTCGCCTCGATTCGCCGATGCGCTACACCCCCTTCCGCCCGGCGCGCCTGCAGGCCCACACGCGGCGTGCCGCCCGCGGTACCAGGCGGTACGTCCAGCAATCGCTCGCGATCAACCCGGGCAGTCCGCCGTGGCATCGCGGCTTCGTCGCGGTCGGCAACATCTCGATCGCGATCCTGTTGGCGTGGCTGCTGCACGAACCGTCGGCCGCCTACCTCGCGGTGGGGTTCTCGCTGTTCTACACGCTGTCGGATGCCGAAGGCACGCTCGGCATGCGGCTGCACGCCATCGCCTGGGCCACCGCGTTCATGGCCTGCGGCGCGATCACCGCGTTCCTGCTTCAGGACAACCCGGCGGCGATCGTCGCGTTCTTCTGCGTCGGCACGTTCGTCGCCGGCGCGCTGTCGTGGGCCGGCCTGCCGTTCCTGCGCGCACCGCGCTTCGGCGTCGTCATCTTCTGTCTCGTGCTCGCCACCGACGTCACGTCGCTCGGGCGACTGCTGTCGCTGCTCGTCGGCACCACCGTCAGCGCGATGGGGCTCGTCTGGCTCGAACACCGGCTCGCCCCGGACGAGACGCGCACCGCGTACTCGACATTCACCGACGCGTGGCACCTGGTCAACGAGGATCGCTACACGGTGTTCCGCTTCGCGCTCTGCTACGTCGGCGCGACCGCGATCGGCTGGACGGCGGGCCGCGCCATCGACGAGATCCATCCGACGTGGGTCGCCGTCTCGGTGCTGGTCGTGATGTGGCCCGACTGGCAGAAGAGCTATCAGCGCGTCCTCCAGCGCGTCTTCGGCAGCCTGGTCGGCGCCGGCATCGCGCTCGTCGTCGCGCCGCGCATCAACGACCCGCGGCTGCTGCTCGCGATGATCGTCGCCCTCTTCTTCTTCGTCCCGTACGGCGTGCGCCGCAATTACTGGCTGCACTGCGCGCTGATGGCGCTCGTGGTGTTCCTCGGGATGAAGCTCGCGAGCGATGCCGGGTTCAC
>CAXTDA010000480.1:0-3258 GCA_964242935.1 uncultured Burkholderiaceae bacterium
TGGACGATGTCGGCCGGCATGCCGAAGACGCCGATCAGGATGCCACTCATCGAGACGAGCAGCGCGAGATTGTCGATCGACAGCGCGAAGAAGCCGTTGACGTCGCCGCGCGCGGCCCAGCGGTACCGGAAAGGTTCGTTCGTCATCGGCGAGGAAGGGATCGGCTGTCCCGGATCGAGCACGATCCGCGCCAGAGCGCCTGCGGGTCGCGCATCGGGGCCGGAGCCGGGCCGTTCAAGCCGCCGGCGGGACGGCGACCGGACCGGTGACGGACCCGGCGGCGTCCCAGCGCTCCGCCGCGGCGTCGTCGCTCGCGCGCGACTCGACCCAGCGCACGCCGGCATCGGTCGCTTCCTTCTTCCAGAACGGCGCGCGCGTCTTCAGGTAGTCCATCACGAAGTTGCAGGCCTCGAAGGCCTCGCCGCGATGCGCGGCGCTGGCCGCGACGAAGACGATCTGGTCGGTCGGCCGGAGCGTGCCGTGGCGATGCACGACCACCACGTCGATCAGCGACCAGCGCTCCGCCGCCTCGACGCAGATCGATTCGAGCGCGCGTTCGGTCATGCCGGGGTAGTACTCGAGCGTCAGCGACGCGACGCGGACACGGTCGTCGGTCGCGTTGACGTCGCGCACCGTGCCGATGAAGCTCGCGATGGCACCGACCTCGGGCTTCCCGACCCGCAGCCGGGCGAGTTCCGCGCCGGGTTCGAAGTCGTCGATCTGGACGCGGACCGTGACGGCCATCGTCAGCCGCCGGTGACTGGCGGGAAGAACGCGACCTCGGCGCCGTCGGGAATCGTCGTGTCGGCCGCCGCCATCGTCTGGTTGACGGCGACGCGGACGTTGCGCCCCTCGGCCAGCGCCACGGCCCACGCGTCGCCGCGTCCGCGAAGCCACGTGCGAACGCGCGCCGGCGTGTCGATCCCGGGCGGCAGGTCGCAGGTCTCGCGCGAGACGCCGAGCGCCTCGCGGAGGCCCGCGAACAGCAGCAGCGTGATCCGCACGATCGCTAGCCGATCAGCGCCGAGAACGGAAGGAACCGGACGAGGTCGCCGACCGCGATGCGCGTGCCGGGCGGATTCTCGACGAGGCCGTCGGCCCAGACGGTCGACGTCATCACGGCCGATCCCTGCTCGGGGAAGAGGTCGAGCCCGCCGGCGTCGTTGCCGCGCACGCGCAGATATTCCTGGCGCCGGTCGGGCCGCGGCCAGTCGAAGTCGGCGCGCAGGGTGTACGCCTTCGGCGCGACGTCGACGAGACCGTGGAGGCGCATCAGCAGCGGGCGCACGAAGACGAGGAACGTGACGAAGCCCGACACCGGATTGCCGGGCAGGCCGACGAACCAGGCGTCGCCGACGCGCCCGAACGCGAGCGGCTTCCCGGGCTTGATCGCGATCTGCCAGAAGTCGAGACGGCCTTCCGCGGCGACCGCCGGACGGATGTGATCCTCCTCGCCGACCGACACGCCGCCCGACGTGACGATGCAGTCGCTGCCGCGGGCCGCCCGGACGACCGCCTCGCGCGTCGCCGCGAGCGTGTCGGGAACGATGCCGAGATCGACGACCTCGCAGCCGAGCGCCTCGACCAGCCCACGCATCGTGAAGCGGTTGGAATTGAACAGCGAACCGGGCGGCAGGTCCTCGGCCGCCACGGCGCCCGGCATCGCGAGCTCGTCGCCGGTCGAGAAGATCGCGACGCGCGGACGGCGGACGACGCGCATCCCTGCCGTGCCGATCGACGCGGCGAGGCCGAGATGCTGCGGCCCGAGCCGCGTGCCCGGCGCCAGGATCGTCTGCCCGGCGCGGATGTCCTCGCCGCGCCGGCGGCCCCCCGCCCCCAGCGCGGCCGGACGCGCGGACGGCGGACGACGCGCATCCCTGCCGTGCCGATCGACGCGGCGAGGACATCCGCGCCGGCGGACCCACTCCCCCAGCGCGGCCGGCCGCGCGAAGCGCACGCGGCCCGCTGCGGCATCGACAGCCGCATCGACTTCGGCCAATTCCTGCATCACGACGGCGTCCGCCCCGTCCGGCATCGGCGCGCCGGTGAAGATGCGCGCGGCGCTGCCGGGCTCGAGCGGCGCCGGCCGCTGTCCGGCCGGCACCCGCTGCGACACCGGCAAGGCGACCGGCGACGCGTCGGACGCCGCCGCGAGCTCCACCACGCGCACCGCGTAGCCGTCCATCTGCGCGTTGTCGGACGCCGGCACGTCGATGCGGCTCGTCAGCGGCTCAGCGAGGACGCGGCCCCGCGCATCGAACGTCGGGACCGTCTCGGTCCCGGCGACCGTCCGCACGTCGGTCAGCAGGCGCCGCAGGGCGTCGTCGACCGTCAGCAGCCGCGGACGCGGCGCATGCTCGATGGCCGGTTCCGTCGCGACGGGTTCGGAATTTGCATGGAGAGCGGCGCCGGCGGTCATCGCGTCATTCTAGCCGGCGTCGGTCGAGGGGCTGCATCAGGCTGGTGCGTTGGTTGCGAAGCGCCGGGACGCGGCGGAGGATGCGCGCCCTAGCAAATGCCCTTATCAAGAAAGCCGCGCGCCGTTATACTGCAACGCAGCAATTGCCAAATTCCGGCGCCGAATGTCTCAATCTGCCCGACTGCGTCGGAGCGAGGACCGAACGATGCTTCTCCAACCCGTGATCCTGTCAGGCGGCAGCGGCACCCGACTGTGGCCGATGTCGCGCGAAAAGTATCCGAAGCAGCTGCTGTCGTTGACCGGCGGCGCGACGATGCTCCAATCCACCGCAATGCGCCTCGCCGGCTTCGACGGCGCGGTTCCCGTCGCGCCGGCGCCGATCGTCGTCTGCAACGAGGAATACCGCTTCCTGTCGGCCGAGCAGATGCGCGCCGCGGGCAGCGTCGGCGGCAAGATCCTGCTCGAGCCGTTCGGCCGGAACACCGCGCCCGCGCTGACGCTGGCCGCGATGCTGGCCGTCGCGGAAGGCGATGACGCGCTGCTGCTCGTGATGCCGGCAGACCACGTGATGCTCGACCTCGGCCGCTTCCACGCCGCGATCGAGGCCGCGATCGGACCGGCGCTCGACGGCGCGATGGTGACGTTCGGGATCGTCCCGGACCGCCCCGAGACCGGTTACGGCTACCTGCACGTCGCGACGTCGGTGCTCGGCGTCGACATCGATGCGCTGGGCACGCAGCCGCTGCTGGCCTTCGTCGAGAAGCCGCCGCTCGCGGTGGCGCGCGAATATCTCGAAGGCGGCCGCCACCTGTGGAACAGCGGCATCTTCCTGATGCGCG
>CAXTDA010000481.1:0-3251 GCA_964242935.1 uncultured Burkholderiaceae bacterium
CGTTCTCGATCGCGACGCCGAGCGCGGCGTAGGTCCCGGTGTACGGCAGCATGAAACCGACCTTCACCTTCGGTTGCTGCGCATGGCCCGGCGTCGTCACGATGCAGAGCAGCGCGGCGGCGATCATCGCGAGTGCGACGAGCGGTCTCTTCGGTCGGTTCATGGGGTCTCCCTGAGCGGTTGATGTGCGGCGGTCGTCGCCGGATGCGGAATGAAGGCGGTCGGGCGGCGATGCGCCGCGACGAAGTGTACGGTTCGGTCGATGACGTCCGCCGCCCGGTCGCGATGCGGCGAGTGCCCGCAGTCGGCGAGCTTCAGCAGTTCGGTCGACGGCACCGCGTCGGCGATGCCGTCGATGTGCGCCATCGTGCCGTACTGGTCGTCGTACCCCTGGATCGCGAGCACCGGGCAACGGATGTCGGCGAGCAGCGCACGGATGTCGAACGTACGGAACGCGTCCGAAAGCCACACGTCGTTCCAGCCCCAGAACGCGGAGTCGACGTCGGCGTGATGGCGTGCCAGCTTGTCGCGGAGGTCGGTGTTCAGGTACGCGTCGCGCGCGAGCGCGATGCTGTCGATGCCGCCCTGCTCGACGTCGAGATGCGGCGCCAGCACGACCAGGCCGCCGACCCGCGACGGGAACGTCGCCGCGTGGATCAGCGCGATCGAGCCGCCGTCGCTGTGTCCGAACAGCCACGGCGGATCGGCTGCGACGTCGAGGTCGAGCGCGGCCAGCAGCGCCGGCAGGACGCGGCGCGCCTCCCGATCCATGAAGTCCGGACCCCAGCGGACGTCGTGCGGCCGCGGCGTCGACGCGCCGTAACCCGGCCGCGAATAGACCAGGCCGCGATAGCCGCCGGCGTCGCAGAGGCGCTCGGGAAAGTCCCGCCACATCGAGATCGAACCGAGCCCCTCGTGGAGGAAGACGACGAGCGGACCGGCCGCCGGTCCGTCGATGCGCCGGACCTCGAGGTCGAGCGCGTCGCCGTCGACGACGATCGGGACGAGCGGATCGCCCATCAGCGGCCGGACCCGGCGGTCGTCGCATGGGTCGACCGCTCCCGCAGCCGGAAGCGCTGGATCTTCCCGGTCGCGGTCTTCGGCAACTCGTCGACGAACTCGATCTCGCGCGGATACTTGACCGGCGCGAGCCGTGCCTTCACGAACGTCTTCAGCTCCTCGCCGAACGCGGCCGACGGGCGCTCGCCATCCTTGACGACGACGTAGGCCTTGGTCCGCGTCAGACCCTGATCGTCCGGGACGCCGATCACCGCGGCCTCGAGCACGGCCGGATGCAGCATCAGCGTCGACTCGACCTCGAACGGCGAGACGTACTGGCCGCTGACCTTCAGCATGTCGTCGCTGCGACCCGCGTAGACGTAGTAGCCGTCGGCGTCGCGGAAGTACTTGTCGCCGCTCTTGGTCCAGTGCCCCTGGAACGTCTCGCGGCTCTTCGCGCGGTTCGACCAGTACATCAGCGCGGCGCTCGGCCCCTTGATGTACAGGTCGCCGACCGTGTCCGGCCCCTCGATGACGCGGCCGGCGTCGTCGCGCAACTCGACCTCGTAGCCGTCGACCGGCTTCCCGGTCGTGCCGTAGCGCACGTCGCCGGGCCGGTTCGACAGGTAGATGTGCAGCATCTCGGTCGAGCCGATGCCGTCGATGATGTGGCAACCGAAGTGGCTCGTGAAGCGCTCGCCGATGTCGCGCGGCAACGCCTCGCCGGCCGACGAGCACATGCGGAGCGCGACCTCCGCGCGCGACGGCAGCGACGGCGACGCGAGCATCCCCGCGAAGCCGGTCGGCGCGCCGAAGAACACCGTCGGCCGATGCAGCGGATCGACGCCGCGGACGCCGCGGACGCCGCGGAGCCGCGCGAAGCACGCGTCGGGCGTCGGCCGCTCGGCCATCAGGATCACCGTCGCCCCCACCGTCAGCGGGAACGTCAGGCCGTTGCCGAGGCCGTACGCGAAGAACAGCTTGGCCGCCGAGAACGTGATGTCGTCCTCGGTCAGGCCGAGGATCGGCTTCGCGTAGAGCTCGGCGGTCCAGTAGAGGCTGCCGTGCGCGTGCACCGTCCCCTTCGGGCGGCCGGTCGATCCGGACGAGTAGAGCCAGAACGCGACGTCGTCGGCCGCCGTGTTGGCCGCGGTCGCCCGCGGCTCGTACGGGGCGATCCATTCGTCGAAGCCGATCGTGCCAGCCGGCCCCGGCTGCCCGGCCGGACCGGAGACGACCACCGTCTCGACCTCGTGCGAGGCCGTCGCCATCGCCGCCTGCAGCACCGGCAGCAGCGCGCCCGATGCGAGGACCGCGAGCGAACGGCTGTTCTCGAGGATGTACGCGTAGTCGCCCGCCGTCAGCATCGTGTTGATCGCGACCGGCACGACCCCGGCGTACAGCGCGCCGAGGAACGACGCCGGCCAGTCGTTGCAGTCGTGCATCAGCAGCAGGATGCGGTCCTCGCGGCGCAGGCCGGAGCCGCGCAACGCCGCGGCGACGCGTCGCGCGCGCTGCTCGAGCGCGCCGTAGGTGAGCGAGCCGGCGTCGTCGATATACGCGACCTTGTCGGCGCGGCCGGCGTTGAGGTCGAACAGGTGCCGCGCGAAATTGAACGGCCCGTCGGGCGACCGCGTGATGGTCTCCGTCATGCATCCCCTCTCGCATGCGTCGCGGCGTCGTGCCGCGAATTCGGCGTCGAACGGCTCACGCGCATGTTGAATAGTTCAGGTAGTTGGCGGAAACTACACGGCACCGTCCCGAACCGTCAAGCAATATATTGCACGTGAACGTTCTGACCCCTCGAGCCGCATGGCCCGCCGATTCTCCGGTGATCCATCCGTCATGACCATCCGGGAAAGCACGAGCGACGCGACGCGGGAGCGCGGCGACGAGCCCGACGCACCGACGGCGATCGGGACGACCGCCGACGTGCCGCCGGCTGTCGCGCGCGAGCCGTTCGTGGTGGCGCTGGGCGAGCGGGTCCGTGCGCTGCGCGCGCGGAAGGGCATGACGCGCCGCTCGCTCGCGATCGCGTCGTCGGTCTCCGAGCGCCATCTCGCGAACCTCGAGCTCGGCCTCGGCAACGCGTCGATCCTCGTGCTCCGGCAGGTCGCCGCCGCGCTCGAGTGCCTGCCGGCCGACCTGCTCGGCGACGACATCGATTCGCCGGAGCGGCTGCTGATCCGCGACCTGCTGCGCGGTCGCGGCGACGCGGAGCTGCGGCGCGCGCGGCTGGCGCTCGCGGACCG
>CAXTDA010000482.1:0-322 GCA_964242935.1 uncultured Burkholderiaceae bacterium
CGCGTAGACCATCGCGCACGCGGCGCTGGCGACCACCGGCGGCGCGGCCGGCAGGTCGGTGTCGTCGAACAGCGCATAACGGAACGGCGAGACGACCGCGGCCGAGCGCTCGCCGCAGACCGGGCAGGCGCGCCGCCGACCCGCCTCGGGCGATCGATGGGTCCCGGCGACGGATGCCATGGCCTCGCTCACGCCGAAACGCGCGCCGACTGCCGCCGCTTCCACGCCACCGTGCGGGCGATGGCCTCGTCGAGCGGCACGGTGACGCGGAGCCCGAGCTCGTCCTGGGCGCGCCGTCGACTTGCGGATCGAGGCGCGCGAC